>CBFGLD010000288.1:0-3817 GCA_965649495.1 uncultured Flavihumibacter sp.
ACAATAATACCACGCCGCCCAGCAGCAATGAGATGGCCACGGTGAGCGGGCTCTCCAGCAGGGCATCGATCTGGTCCGAAAACAGGAAACCCAGCAGCAGGGCCGGTATAACGGCAAAGCCCAGCTTCAGGTAAAAGGTGAAGCTTTTGAAATCCAGGAACTTCTTCCAGTACAATACTACCACGGCCAGGATGGCACCCAGCTGGATGGCCACTTCAAAGAGTTTAGTGAACTCCTCTTTATGGATGCCCAGCAGCGAGCTGGCAATGATCATGTGGCCGGTGGAGGATACGGGCAGGAATTCTGTCAGCCCTTCCACGATGGCCACGATGATGGCTTCGAGAATAGTCATATGGAAGATCAGGCTTTTTTGGGCTTCCGGAAGATGGCAACAACTTCCAGGGCCAGTCCGGCCAGGATCAGGATGGGTGCAACAGTGATACGCGTGGCGCTGTAGATCTCTTTCTGGTCGAACTCACCGGGGTTTGCACTTTTGCCTCCTGCCATCAGCAGCATGCCGATGGCGATGACCACGATGCCCGCGATCATAAATACATAATTCTCCTTCGTGAAAAGGCTTTCCGAAGTGTGCGCATGAATGGTTCTGGTTTCTTTTTTAGCCATGGCTATGGAATGTATGGTCTTTAATGTTGGGTGTATGTGGGAATCAATACAGGTCGTCGAGTTTCATCTTGAGGTACTTGATCACGCTGCGATGGGTGCTGAGCAGGGAAATGAGGATACCCAGTATCAGGATCCCGCCGCCCAGCAGCAACAGCCAGGTGGTGTCACGCATGGCCTTTAACTCAGGTAGCTGCTTTTCACTGAAAAAGATCAGGGCCGCCAGTCCCGCCAATGCTAACAGGCCCGCTATCAGCCCGTTGATAATGGCCCTCACGTCCATGGGCTTGGCAATAAAGCCCCGGGTGGCGCCCACCATCTGCATGGTTTTAATGATGAAGCGGTTGCTGAACATGGCCAGCCGGATGGTATTATCGATGAGCACGATCACCACCACCGCCAGCACAATGGCGATGATCAATAAGATGAGACTGATGCGTTGTACGTTCTGGTTCAGGTTGTCTACCAGCGCGCTCGGGTACTGCACATCGTTGACCGCAATATTCTGTTCCAGGTCAGCGGCAATTGCCCTCAGGCTGTCGGAGTGGACGTACTGATTGCGCAGGGTGAAATCGATACTGGCAGGCAGGGGGTTGGCATCCAGGATATTCTTCCAGTCGTCGTTACCATCGGAAATGAATTTGGAACGCGCCTGGTCCTTGGTCACATACTCATACTCCTTTACATACGGCTTGTCGGCGATATACTGTACCAGCGCGATACTATCCTTGGCAATGATATTCTCGCGCAGGTATACCCGCACTTCCACGTTTTCCTTGAAATACTGGCCCAGCTTATTGGCGTTGATCACGATCCAGCCTAATAATCCGAGAATGAAGAGCACCAGCGAAACGCCCAGGATAGACATGAAATAGGATGGTTGGGATCGTTTTGCGGATGATTTTCCGGTTTGCCTCATGTTTTCGATTTTCAGTGGGTTAGTACTGTAGCAATAGGGACAAAAATAGCGGTTTTACCGGTTCAGTTTGTATTTTTGTGCCCCGCTAAACGATGGTGACCAGCAGTATTATTGCGGGTTTCGGAAGAGCCCGGCAATTTTAGGCTGGCTTTCACATTTACGATAGCGGTTCATACAACGAGCAACATCAATGGAATACAGTTTCAGGCAGACCGAAAAGAAATGGCAGCAGATTTGGAAAGAGTCGGGCGCTTACCGGGTGTCCAATGAATCCACCAAACACAAATGTTATGTGCTGGACATGTTCCCTTACCCCAGTGGTTCGGGATTGCATGTGGGCCACCCGCTGGGCTATATTGCCAGCGATATCTACAGCCGGTTCCGCCGGCTAAAGGGTTACAACGTGCTGCACCCCATGGGTTACGATGCTTTCGGCCTGCCCGCAGAACAGTACGCCCTGGAACACGGGGTGCATCCTGCGGTTAGTACCGACCAGAACATTGCCAACTTCCGCAAGCAGCTGGATAATATCGGATTTTGTTTCGACTGGGACCGCGAGGTACGAACTTCCGATCCCCATTATTATAAATGGACACAGTGGATCTTCCTGCAGCTCTTCCATTCCTTCTTCAACCGACTGCATTCGCGTGCGGAGCCCATCAGCAGCCTGGTGGCCGCTTTTGAACAGGAGGGTAATGCTTCGCATAGCTGTCCGGGTGAGCCTGGCCTTTCCTTTACCGCGGCCGAATGGGCCGCTTTTGAGGAGCATCGCCGCCAGGAGATCCTGATGCATTACCGCCTGGCCTATTGCGGTTATGGTGAAGTGAACTGGTGCGAGGCGCTGGGAACGGTGCTGGCAAATGATGAAGTGGTGAACGGCCTGAGCGAAAGGGGAGGCCATCCCGTGGTGAAAAAGAAGCTGCGGCAGTGGTACCTGCGCATCACCGAATATGCCGACCGCCTGCTGGATGGACTGGAACGCATCGATTTTTCCGATGCCATGAAAGAAATGCAGACCAACTGGATCGGTAAAAGTTATGGTGCTGAAATAGACTTCGCAGTGGAAGCAAAACCCCTGACGCTGCGCGTATACACGACCCGGCCCGATACCATTTTTGGGGTGGACTTCATGGTGGTGGCTCCCGAGCTCGACATAGTTGAGCAGTTAAAATCACCGGAGCAGTCCGCGGCCGTGGAGGCTTACCTGGATTATGTAAAAAGCCGGAGCGAACGGGAACGTATGGCCGAAAAAAAGATCACCGGAGTATTCACAGGTTCTTATGCGCTGAATCCTTTTAATGGCCGCCGCATCCCGGTCTGGATCTCCGAATACGTACTGGCCGGTTATGGTACGGGCGCTATTATGGCCGTACCCTGCGGCGACGAGCGCGATCATAAGTTTGCGGAACATTTTAATATTCCCATCACCAATATCATCGGGTCGCATTACGATGGAAAGGAAGCCAACCCTACCAAAGATGCCATCCTGGAGAACAGCGATTTCCTGAACGGCGTTGACATGCGTAAGGCGATGGAGATCGTTTTGGAAAAGATAACGGCAATGGGTATAGGTAAACGTAAAGTTAATTACCGAATGCGGGATGCGGCGTTTAGCCGGCAGCGTTATTGGGGTGAACCTTTCCCCATACAATGGAAAGACGGTGTGGCCGTTTCCCTGCCGGAATCGGAACTGCCGCTGGAACTGCCGCATGTGGAGAGTTATAAACCCGGCCCGGAAGGCGAGGGGCCGCTGGCCAATATCCCCGACTGGGTAGCCCGTGAGCTGGAAACTAATACCATGCCCGGTTACGCCGGTTCTTCCTGGTATTTTCTCCGTTATATGGACCCGCATAACCAGGAGGAGTTCTGCAACCGTAAAGTGAGCGATTACTGGGGCCAGGTAGATATCTATATCGGGGGTACCGAACATGCGGTTGGACATTTATTGTACAGCCGCATGTGGACCAAGGCATTGTACGACCTCGGTTTCATCGGCTTTGATGAACCGTATAAAAAGCTCGTGAACCAGGGCATGATCCAGGGCAGTAGCCGCTTTGTTTACCGCCTGCACGGGTCGCAGACCTATGTATCCAAAGGATTGCTGGATGCCGGTGAAACCTACCAGGGCAGGCAGGTAGACAAGATCCATGTGGATGTGAACATAGTGGACGGGTATGAACTGGACATCCATGCTTTCCGGGCCTGGCGCCCCGATTGCGGAGGGGCCGATTTTATCCTGGAAGATGGTAAGTACCTCTGCGGCAGCGAGGTGGAGAA
>CBFGLD010000289.1:0-3795 GCA_965649495.1 uncultured Flavihumibacter sp.
CAGCAATACCCGGACCCCTCTTTTACAAAAGTTACAGCAAAAATTTTCGCGGCAGCCATATACTCCGGACCCGCATAATCTCCTGGACCTGCTCCGACTGAGTGACCTCTTACAACAGGAGTTTTGATCAAAAAATACACTATGGCCAGAGTCAGGTTAAGCTTACCGGAACAGTTTCTCTTTGCAACAGAACTTCGGGTTCGGATCACCGATCTCAACTATGGGGGACATGTAGGGAATGACACCATTCTCACCCTCATTCATGAAGCCCGTATGCAATTCCTGGCGCATGCAGGTTATACCGAAATGGATTTGGCCGGCGTATCCCTTATTATGTCTGATGTTAGCATTGAATTCAGAAGTGAATTATTTTACGGCGATATCGTCCGCATCAGCATGGTGGCTGCCGACTTCAGCAGGGTGGGCTTTGATATCTTCTACCTTCTGGAAAAAGTGCAGCAGGATAAACTCCCCATTGTGGCAGTTGCTAAAACAGGGATGGTCTGTTACGATTACAAAGAAAAAAAGGTCCGGTCCGTTCCACCTGAATTACCTTCCACCCTGGGCACCTCCCGATAAGGCGAATCAGGATTCGTTCCAGATCCTCCAACTTTCTTCCGCCTGGATCAAGAGCATATCATGTCCATTTTCGGTTACAGCTCCCTGTTGTCTTCCCTGGCGGAGAAAGCGGGTTTCGGATGGATTATAGATAAGGTCGTATAAATAGTGGTTAGGGCCCACCCGGCTATAATCAAGGGGAGGTTGCGCTGCTTCGTTGGGATGCATGCCCAGCGGGGTAGTATTGATCCAAAGCCTGGATTGTTCCAGCACTGCAGGTGTGAGCTGTTCGTAGGAAATAATGTTGCGGGAATTGTCCGTCTGACGGCTTATAACGGTGAAGGGTATTCCTAATGAAGCCAGCACGTATTGTACGGCCTTGGAAGCACCACCCGTACCCAAGACCAGCGCCCGGTCGTGTTGCGGCTCCAGTTTTTTGCAAAGAGACCGCTCAAAACCGATAACATCCGTATTGAATCCTTGCAACCTTCTGTTGCGGATCCTGATACAATTGCAGGCTCCAATGGCAGACACCACTTCGCTGGTTTCGTGAAGGTATGGCAACACCTGTTCCTTATAAGGAATGGTAACATTCAGTCCTTCCAGCAAAGGATTCTCCTGCAAGAGAGCCGGGAAACTGCCGATGGACGGGATGGGATAGTTTTCATAAACCGCCTCAATTGCTTCCGCCTGGAACTTGGCGGTGAAATACCCTTTGGAAAATGAATGCCCCAACGGGTACCCGATCAGTCCAAACCGGCGCATCAGGCCATCTCTTTATTCAGGAACATATGGAAGGTATCCCCCCGAAGCCCCACGCGCATGGCTTCCAGGGATATCATTTCGGAAGGGGCAATATTGCCCAGGTTTACATTACACCCGATGAGTTCAATGAAATAAAGTTGCTGGGCTTTCTGAGGAGCTTCCCATATAATTTTTTCTTCCGGTATCTGTGTCAGTATTTCCTGTACCAGGCCTTCACGCACCTCACCGCTTCCCCGGTAGATACCCACATTACCCGCTTCACGAGCTTCCGCAATGACATAGGAAGAACCAGCTTCCAGTTCAGCCCGCATCAGCTCAATCCATTTGTAAGGAGGGATGATATGTGCTGCATCTTTGCTGCCCACTTCGCTCAGCACCGTTCCGTGCTTGGTAAGTTTTTCAATATAACCACATTTTTCCGCATGGGGTATGGTGATCGAACCGTCACTCACTTCCATATAATGGATTCCAAACTCCTTGCATACATTGATATAATCTTCAAACTGGTTCCGGATCAGGAAAGCTTCAAAGAGGGTTCCTCCAAAATAAACAGGAAGGTCGTAAGAGCGGTAAACTTCCAGCTTCTCCCGAAGATTGGGTGTTACATAAGATGTGCCGAAACCAAGTTTTACAATATCCACATGCGGGTAGGAAATGCTCATGAAATTTTTGGCTTCTTCAATGCTCAGGCCTTTATCCATTACCATGGTGATACCTTTGGTACGCGGTTTGGCAACGCGCTCGGGTATCTGGGTTAAATTGAAATTCATTGGCTATTGTTTAAGGAAATGCCGCGCAAAAATAGGAAAGATGGAGCATATTATTTGATGCCCCCTTTCCTGTTCCTTGCAATAACATCCACAACCAGTTGATTTTGCAGAACAGAAGGATGCAGGGCTACAAACTCTTTCAGTAACCTGGGGGCTTTCTGCATGGCCCTTTCAAGGTATAGTAAGGCATCCCGGGACCTGCCCAGGGAGAATAATATGGCGCTTTTATAATATAAGAAAAGCGGTTTCCCTTCGGTCTGCTGCAAAGCGGCATCGGCCTGCTCCAGCGCCTCATCAAAAAAATCTCCCTTATACAGGCAGCGGATCAGCGCCTCCCAGCCAGTGGCGCTTTTGGGCCGGGCCCGCACGACGTTGGAAAAATAAAAGATGGCGTCCTTGGTTTCTCCCAGCTGGATCTTGCATTCGCCCATCGCCAGGTTGAATTCAGGAACCGACTTCTGGATTTGCATAGCCGTTTCCAGCTGCTTGACGGCCTGTGTCCACATTTCCTCGTTGATATAAGTACACCCTATTTTATAATACAGTTTGGCATCATCCGGGTTAAGGTGCACTGCCTTGCGGTAATAAAACCGGGCCTGACCATAATTTTTCAGCCGGTCGTAACAATGGCCAATAGCTTCATAGATCACATCCTCCGGCCTGCTTAGTTCAAGCACCTTTTCCAAAACTTCAATGGCTTCGCGGAACTTACGCATACGGATATACGCATCTCCCATATTCCGGTATGCGTAATCAAATTTCTCATCTATGGTGATGGCAAATTTATAAGCGTCCACCGCTTTTTCGTAAAGTTTTAATCCCTGGTAGGCTGCCGCCAGGTTGAACCAGGCCAGCTCATTATAAGGCAGTTCATCCAGGATGGCCTGGTGGATTCGGATGCTTTCTTCATTTCTGCCTGTGAAGTCGGTCCAGAAGCAGATCTTATACAACGCTTCTTCATTGGCAGGCTCCTGTTCCAGTATTAATTTGAGGCAATCAAAAACTTTTTCGAACTCTTCGTAATCATCGTAAACGTCGGCCAGTTCAAACAATAGTTCCAATCGCTCCTCCCCTTCAAAATGGTGTAAGGCACTCTCCAGTAGCTCCACCGCCTTTTCCTGTTGGTCGAGGGCCAGCCAGGCATCTGTGCGAAGGATATAGAGGTTGATGTCTGTGCTGTCCAGCAATTCCGCCAGTTCCAAAATGGAAAGGGCATCCTGGTATTTCCGGGATGCTATCAGGATATCGGCTTTGCGGATCAGAAGTTGGGAAGAATAGGGGAATTGTTCCACTGCCATCTCGCTGGCCTCCAGGGCCTGGGCAAGATCTTCGGCCTGGTCAAAATGATTTATGATCTTTTCAAAAGACTCTTCATCCAGGAAGGAATAGGAGCGGCCCGCTTTCCTGTCGTTGTACTGCCTGAGCAACTCTTCAATATCTTCCTTGTCATGGCGAAAGGGGTATTCTTTCATTTATATTGGGTTATCCTAATATAGCGCTTAAAAAAAAAATCTCCAATTAATTGTAACTTTTTTTATCACCATGCGTTAAATACATATTAAAGTTTGTGATAAACGGTGTAAGAATTAGCAAATTTTTTTCTTATTTTTGTCTCAATGTTTAGAAATCTCCATACAAGAATTGCCAGGCACAGCAGAAAGCTGGTTGCTGCCAGCATGTTGCTGGTGGTAGCGGGTTTCGC
>CBFGLD010000290.1:0-3777 GCA_965649495.1 uncultured Flavihumibacter sp.
ATCTCCGCAAGGACCCCATGGCCCTGCAGCGTCTGAAGGAAGCTTCCGAGAAAGCCAAGGTGGAATTGTCTTCTTCATCAGAAACAGAGATCAACCTTCCTTATATCACCGCGGTGGACGGAGTGCCCAAGCACCTCGTGAAAAAACTGAGCCGGGCCAAATTTGAGCAGATCGCCGACAGCCTGTTCGAGCGCTGTCTGAAGCCCTGTGAGCAAGCCCTGAAAGATGCCGGTATGAGCACCAGCCAGATCGATGAAGTGATCCTGGTAGGCGGTTCCACCCGTATCCCCAAAGTACAGGAGATCGTGGAGAAGTTCTTCGGCAAGAAACCCAATAAAGGAGTGAACCCCGATGAAGTGGTAGCCGTAGGCGCCGCCATCCAGGGTGCCGTTCTGACGGGTGAAGTGAAAGATGTGCTGTTGCTGGATGTTACCCCGCTGAGCCTGGGTATCGAAACCATGGGCGGCGTGATGACCCGGTTGATCGAGTCCAACACCACCATCCCTTCCAAGAAATCCGAAGTGTTTTCTACTGCCAGCGATAACCAGCCGGGCGTTCAGATCCACGTATTGCAGGGCGAGCGCCCCATGGCATCCCAGAACAAGAGCCTGGGCATGTTCAACCTGGACGGCATCCCGCCCGCACCCCGCGGCGTTCCGCAGATCGAAGTGATCTTCGACATCGACGCCAACGGAATCCTGCATGTAACGGCCAAGGACAAAGGAACCGGTAAGGAGCAGAAGATCCGCATCGAAGCAGGTTCCGGCCTCACCAAGGACGAGATCGAAAAGATGAAAGCCGAAGCCAAGGCCAACGAGGCAACCGATAAGGAAGCCCGCGAAAAAGTGGAGAAGATCAACCAGGCCGACAGCCTCGTGTTCCAGACCGAAAAGCAGCTGAAAGAATTCGGCGATAAGATCCCTGAAGACAAGAAGGCACCGATCGAAAGCGCACTCACCAAACTGAAGGAAGCGCACAAGAGCCAGGATATTGCAGCCATTGATGCCGCCGTAGCAGAAATGAACACTGCCTGGACAGCCGCTTCGGAAGAGATCTACAAGGCACAACAAGCCGGTGGCGCACAACCCGGCGCCGACGCAGGCGCCCAGCAGGGTGCCAGCGGTGAGAACGTTACCGACGCGGAATTCGAAGAAGTAAAATAACATAAACAGATTCTGTTCACCACAGGATCCCAGAACAGACCCCGGTTTCTTGACCGGGGTCTTTTTTTGTTGCATTTTTACCTTATTTTCGCGCCATAAATTTTTGTAACGCATGGAAACTCAAAAAAAGAATACCGGCATGTGGTGGATTGGATTCTTCGTATCCACAGCAGCCCTGTTAGCAGCCATCTTCCTGCACTGGGAATACCTGACCATGATCATTCCGTTCGTGTTAACCAGCTTTGTGAAAGCGCTGGACATCATCTGAACAAATACCTATATAATGAAACGGCCCCGGTTTGACCGGGGCTTTTTCATTTGACCGTACAAATGTGTAGATTGTACACAAATACCTTATTTTTGTTTCATCAACATTGTCTTGCCAATTCCTTTGTATGAAGATTCATTTTTTCCTGAAGTACCATACCAGCTTCGGCCAGCGTTTACAGATCACCGATACCGGTAACCGGTCCGCCAGTGATCCGGGGCAGCCTATCCCCATGACCTGGTTCAACCACCAGTACTGGCACGCCATCCTGGAGGTGGACCCGGCCCAGCAACCGGACTTTCGCTATCAATACCAGGTGGTGTACGAAGACGGCAGGATCACACCGGAAGGTCCGGCTGCCCGGATGATCCCGGTTTCGGACATCACCGCCGAAGAGATCCAGGTGGTGGATACCTGGAACTATGCCGGTGAATTTGAAAATGCCTTTTATACCGCACCCTTCCAGGAAACCCTGCTGGAGAAGCATCCCCATAAAAAGATCAAAGCTCCCAAAGAGCCCACCCATATTTTCCGCGTCAAAGCGCCCCTGTTGGGGAAGAACGAAGTCCTTTGCCTGACCGGCAGCATGCCCGCCCTGGGCGATTGGGGCAAAGGTGATCCCATCCTCCTGCATACTGAGGGCAACTGGTGGACGGTAACGCTGGAACTTCCCAAGGAAGGCTTTCCCCTGCAGTACAAGTACGGGATCTACCACACCAAAGACAAAAAACTGGTACGCTATGAATCGGGCGAAAACCGCGAACTTTTTGGCGACGCCCTGCAACATAAATTCACCCTGGTGCAGGACGGATTTGCCCACCTGCCCAACAATACCTGGAAGGGGTCGGGGGTAGCCATCCCCGTATTCAGTCTCCGCTCCAAAAAAAGTTTCGGGGTGGGGGAGTTCACCGACCTGAAGCTGCTGGCAGACTGGGCCCGTTCGGTGGATATGAAACTCATCCAGATCCTGCCCGTCAACGATACCACGGCTACCCACAGCTGGCAGGACTCTTATCCCTATGCGGCCATTTCCGCCTTTGCCCTCCATCCCATCTTCGTAAACCTGGAAACTGTTGCCGGCAAGAAAGATGCTGCCATCCTGAAGCCATTCAAAAAGAAACAAAAAGAGCTGAACGAACTGGCCGTACTGGATTACGAAGAGGTGATGAAATACAAACTGGCCATCCTCAACGAGTTGTTCGAGGCACAGAAAACCACCTGGGCAGAAGACAAGGATTACCAGGCATTTTTTGAAAAGAACCGCCACTGGCTGGTGCCCTACGCGGCATTCTGTTACCTGCGCGATGCCTCCGGAACGGCCGACTTCACCCAGTGGAAACAGCACAGCACTTATGATGCGGCTGCCATTAATACGTTCAGCTCCTCCAAACAAAAGCACTACGATAAGATCCGTTTCCATTATTACGTGCAGTACCAGTTGCACCTGCAGTTAAGTGAGGCAACGGCTTATGCACATAAACACGGTATCATTATGAAAGGCGATATCCCCATCGGCATCTACCGCTACAGCTGCGACGCCTGGATGGAGCCCGCCCTCTATAACATGGACCAGCAGGCCGGCGCCCCGCCCGATGACTTTGCCGTAAAGGGACAGAACTGGGGCTTCCCCACCTACAACTGGCAGAAGATGCAGGAAGATGGCTTTACCTGGTGGAAGCAACGCTTCTCCCAGATGAGCCACTATTTCGATGCTTTCCGGATCGACCACATCCTGGGCTTCTTCCGCATCTGGAGCATTCCCATCCATTCGGTGGAAGGCATCATGGGGCATTTCGTTCCGGCCATACCGGTACATATAAACGAATTCCACGAAAGGAATATCTGGTTTAACCATTACCGATACACGAAACCGTTCATCACGGAGGCACTCCTACAGGAAAAGTTTGGCGAATCGGCCACCCTGGTGAAAGAGCAGTTCCTGGATGACCGCGGCTTCGGCCAGTTTGATTTCAAGGAGCCCTATGACACCCAGCGCAAGGTGGAAAACTGGTTCCTGTCGCAGCTGGACAAAGACCATATCCAGGGCTGGAAACAAGGTCTGCTGGACCTTCACGCCAATGTCATCCTGTTTGAAGCGGAGGGCAGCCAGGGTACGCAGTTTCATTTTCGCTTTGCCATGGAGCAAACCACTTCTTTCCGCAACCTGGAATGGGGCACGCAGCAGCAACTGAAAGAACTATATGTAGATTATTTCTACCGCCGCCAGGACGCATTCTGGCAGGAGGAGGCGCTGCACAAACTGCCCGCCCTCAAGGCTTCCACCAATATGCTGATCTGCGGCGAAGACCTGGGCATGGTGCCTGCCTGCGTACCCGATGTCATGCG
>CBFGLD010000291.1:0-3759 GCA_965649495.1 uncultured Flavihumibacter sp.
CGGCTTATTGGTGTGGTGGGGAGCCAGCAAGGCCATGCAGATGCCGGAAAACGAAGCAGCCGCCATGGCTGGAAAGATGATCGCTTTCATCCTTTACCTCAACCTGCTGTTCCGCCCCCTCCGGGTTATTGCAGACAAATTCAATGTGCTCCAAATGGGTATGGTGGCCAGCGAAAGGGTCTTCAAAGTCATTGATAATGCCGATTATATCCGGGAGGAAGGAGATTTTGCTCCGGAAAAAGTAGCCGGTCGCATAGAGTTTGACCATGTCTGGTTTGCATATACCGAGGAGCGGTATGTACTACGTAACGTCAACTTCCTGGTGGAACCGGGAGAAACTGTGGCGTTGGTAGGGCATACGGGTAGCGGGAAAACCTCCATTATCAGCCTTCTGAACCGCCTGTACCATATCAATAAAGGCAGCATCCGGATCGATGGGGTGCCCGTGGAGGAGTATAAACTGGAAGCCCTGCGCCGGCAGACCGGCGTGGTTTTACAGGATGTTTTCCTGTTTTCCGGTTCCGTGCTGGATAATATTACCCTGCGTAACCCTGATATTTCGCGGCAAGAAGTAGAAAGGGCCGCCCGGCTGATCGGCATGCACGATTTTATCATGGAGCTTCCCGGCGGCTACGATTATAAAGTCATGGAGCGGGGCAGCACCCTGAGCCTGGGCCAGCGGCAGTTGCTGTCCTTTATCCGGGCACTGCTCTACGATCCTTCCATACTGATCCTGGATGAAGCTACCAGCAGTGTGGATACCGAAAGCGAAAAACTAATCCAGCATGCCATCGAAACACTGATTTCGGGCCGAACAGCCATTGTGATCGCCCATCGCCTCAGTACCATCCGGAAGGCCGACAAGATCATTGTGCTGGACAAAGGAGAAATCAAAGAGATCGGCAGCCATGAAGAACTCCTGGAAAAAGGAGGGTTTTACCATTCACTCTATGAAAGCCAGTTCCAGGCAGTGGAATAGGGGAGAACGAGCCGGGTAAACTTATTTCCCGCGAGATTTTTCTCCATTCAGCCACTCCTCCCTATCTTTGCGCAAAATTTTAGACCGGCATGTCAAAAAATAGCATCAAATCTTTACTGGTAGCGGCTTTCAGCGCAGTTTTGTTGGTATTTGGGAACGCCGTCCAGGCAAATGAAGGAGGTGATGGGGCGGAGGCTGCCGAATTTAAGGCGGGTGAAGCCATCCTGCACCACATCGCAGATGCGCACGAATGGCATTTTTTCACCATCGGTCATACCCATGTGACGTTGCCCCTGCCGGTTATATTGTATAGCCCCCAGCGTGGGCTGAGTGTATTTTCTTCCGGAAAGTTTCACCACGGCGAAGAAGCTTATAATGGCTACAAACTGGACCATGGGCATATCATCCCCGTAAACGAAGATGGCACTGAAGATGCATCCGTAAAAGTGTACGATTTCTCTATGACCAAGAATGTGGTCCAGATGCTGCTGGCAGTGATCACACTCATCCTGGTGATGACCAGCATCGCTAAAAAATATTCCCGCGAAGGTGCCAACAAGGCCCCCAGCGGTTTACAGAATGCCATCGAGCCGGTCATCACTTTTGTACGGGACGATGTGGCCCGGCCCAACCTGGGATCCCGCTACAAGAAATACCTGCCTTACCTGCTGACCGTGTTTTTCTTTATCCTGATCAACAACCTGTTTGGATTGCTGCCGGGTGCGGCCAACGTTACCGGTAACATTGCATTCACCGCGCTACTGGCACTGATATCTCTGATCGTTATTCTCTTCAGCACGAATGGCCATTTCTGGGGGCATATATTCTGGCCTCCCGGAGTTCCCTTCCTGGTGAAGCTGATCCTGATACCGGTGGAACTGCTGGGTGTATTCATTAAGCCCGCGGCCCTGATGATCCGTCTTTTTGCGAACATGACCGCGGGACATATCGTGATCCTGAGTTTTGTTTCCCTGATATTCATCTTCGGGCAGATGAGTTCTGTGGCAGGGTGGGGATTTTCTCCCGTATCAATAGCATTCTCTGTTTTCATATATGTCATTGAATTGCTGGTGGCATTTATCCAGGCCTTTATCTTCACCAACCTTACAGCGGTGTTTATAGGGCAGGCTTTTGAAGGGGCCCACCATCACGAGGAAGCACATGGGCACGAAGGGGCGCATGCACATTAATAGAATACAAACACTTTTTATAAACATCAAAACACAAATTGTATGTCAATCATGAACATCCTGTTGGAAGTAGGCCAGGCACAGTTGGGTGGTGCTATCGGAGCCGGACTTGCTGCGATCGGTGCTGGTATCGGTATCGGTCAGATCGGTAAAGGCGCCGTAGAATCTATCGCCCGTCAGCCGGAAGCTGCTAACGACATTCGTGGTAACATGATCCTGACCGCAGCTTTTATTGAGGGTGTTGCCCTCTTTGCTGTGATCGCGGGTCTGCTGGCCGTTCTGTCCAACTAATCCACGTAAAAAAAGTGCTGCATCCGGAGCAAAGGGCCGAGGGTGCAGCTCTTACTCTCTCTGAGAATGTTTTGATGGAAGTGAAACTGATTTTATAAACAGACTGCAAATAAAAAAATAAAGACATGGAATTATTAATGCCGGCATTAGGGTATTTCGTCTGGACACTGGTGGCTTTTGTCATCGTTTTCCTGATCCTGAAGAAATTCGCCTGGAAGCCCATCCTCAGCTCGCTGTCTGAGCGGGAAAAGAATATCTCCGATGCCATCGCCACTGCCGAGCGCGTGAAAGTGGAAATGGCACAGCTGAAAAGCGAGAACGAGGCACTGATGCAGAAAGCCCGGGAAGAACGTTCTGAGATACTGAAAGAAGCCAAGGAAATGAAGGATAAGATTGTAAACGAAGCCAAAGAGCAGGCCAAAACGGAAGCAGCCAAGATCCTCGCCGACGCGCAGGCTTCAATTGAGCAACAGAAAAATGCGGCACTTACGGATGTGAAGAATTCAATCGGCAATATGGTGATAGAGGTAACGGAAAAGGTTATCCGCCGCGAACTTGCTGGCAAAGCTGAGCAGGAAAATTATATCCGCACCCTTGCTAATGAGCTCGGTGCCGGAGCCAGGAATTAATTGAATCATCAAGAACCAACAAGTCATGCGTAACCCACGTGTTGCCAAAAGATATTCGAAAGCACTGATGGACCTGGCGGTGGAAACCAACCAGGTAGAAGCAGTTAAAAAAGATGTGGATGCCATTCGATCGGCCGCTACCGGTGAACTGAACCAGGTGCTGCTGAGCCCGGTGATCAAACACGAAAAGAAGGTGGCTATTTTCAAGGCCATTTTCAACGGCAAGGTAACTCCGCTCACCGAATCCTTCTTTAACCTGCTGTTTGCAAAAGGCAGGGAAGTGGTCATGGTAGATATCCTGGATGCCTTCGATGAAAGCTACCGTAAGCTGAAGGGGATCGAGATCATTGAACTCACCACTGCTGTTCCGGTTTCAGAAGAAGTAAAAACGGTGATCAAATCCAACTTCCAGAAAATGGAACGCTACCAGGGTAAGACCATCCAGGTGCGTGAAAAAGTGAACGAGGCTATTCTGGGCGGGTTTGTGGTTCAGATGGATGACCAATTATACGATGCCAGTATCCGCCACGACCTGCAAGCCATCAAAAAGCAGTTCCTCGAGAACATGTATATTCAAAAAATCAGATAAGTTTATAAACGTCTAAATATAGAACCATGGTAGACATTAAACCAGATGAAATATCAGCGATACTGCGCCAGCAGCTGAGCA
>CBFGLD010000292.1:0-3744 GCA_965649495.1 uncultured Flavihumibacter sp.
GCAACTCAATTTTGCGCATTTCCGCGACAAGATCACCGAGCTGCCGGAAGCAGTGCGGCCGGCTTACCCGGGCAACCTGGTCAGCACCATCATCGGGCATTCGCAGTTTGACATTTTCGGGTACAAGACGATGGGGCTGTTCCAGAGCCAGAGTGAGGTAGACAAGGCGCCGACGCAGGTGGGTGCCGGTCCGGGCAGGATCCGTTACGTGGACATCAACGGCGACAATGTGATCAATGACCTGGACCGCACCTGGATCGGCACCACGCTGCCGGACCTGGAGTACGGCATGCGGGTGGATGTGAACTACAAGCGCTTTGACCTGTCGCTCTTTGGTTCCGGTGTTGCGGGCCGCGAAGGCTTTGATGTGTACACGGTGTTCAACAACCTGATGCGCGGAAGAGAGAATGTTGGTCCCGGTGTGTTCAACGGCTGGACGCCCACCAATACCAATACCGATGTGCCGGCGCTGACGCTGAAGGACAATAACAACGAGGGTCGGACCAGTGATTATTTCATTGTGAGCACCTCCTATTTCAAGATGCGGAACATCCAGCTGGGCTATACGCTGCAGGACCTTTCCATCTTCAACCGGCTGCGCTTTTTCGTGATGGCAGACAACCTCTTCCTCATCAAGAGCAAGGAGCACCAGAGTCCCGACCCCGAGCGGATCGACCTGGGACCCATCCCCATCCCGCGCACGTTCACTTTTGGTTTAAACGCATCCTTCTGATCAAAAACAAACAAGAACAACATGAAACGTACATATATAACCGCATTCATCACCGCCGGGCTGCTGGTCTTCGGATCCTGTAAGAAGCAGTTGGAATATACTCCCACCGGCGTATTGTCTTCAGCGGACCTGACCTCGCCAACGGCGGTGGAGGGATTGGTGACCGCCGCGTATGCGGCGATCGGTAACGGGGATATGATAGGACCCATTTACAGCATGTGGGCCTATGGCAGCGTGCGGAGCGACGACAGCTATAAGGGCGGCGGCGGAACGGGAGATGTGTGGGAGATCGATGCCATGGAGCATTACAATACGGTGGTGCCCACGCTGGATGCGTTCATCGGAAGGACCTGGAAGAATTTGTTCAAGAGCATCTCCCGGGCCAATGTGGCGCTGCGGGCGGTGCAGGGGCTGGAAGAGAGCGCTTTTCCGCAGAAGCAGAGCCGGCTGGCCGAGCTGAAGTTCTTAAGGGCGCACAGTTACTTCACGCTGAAGCAGCTCTATAAGAATGTGCCCATTTTTGATGAGACCGCTACGGCGGAAGAGATCCTGCAGACTTCCAACGACCTGAGCTGGGAGGAAAGCTGGAACCGCATAGCCGCCGATTTTGAATATGCCATCGCCAACCTGCCCGAAGAGCAGCAGCAGTTGGGAAGGCCCAATAAATCTGCGGCGCAGGCCTACCTGGCGAAGCTGCGGTTGTTCCAGGCCTATGAGCAGGATGCGCAGCACCAGGTGACGGGCATCAGCCAGCAGCGGCTGCAGGAGGTGGTGGACCTGACGCAGGCGGTGATCAGCTCGGGCAAGTATGCGCTGAGTGCGGACATCGCCGATAATTTTTTACCGGAGACGGAGAACGGTCCCGAGAGCATCTTCGCCATCCAGTTCAGCATCAACGACGGCACCACGTCGGGCAGGCTGAATTACGAGGACGGGCTGAACTACCCGCACGGCGCGCCGCAGTACGGCTGTTGCGGTTTCAATGCCGGCACGCAGAACCTGGTAAATGCGTATACCACCGATGCCAACGGGCTGCCCAATTTCAGCAGTTTCAACAACGGGATCGCCGACCTCTCCAAGGTGACCGTGGATGTGCGGTTAGACCATACCGTTGGGATCGACGGCCACGTGTACAAGTACGACAATACGAAGCCGTTCAGCAACAGCTGGGTGCGTGACCCGGGGGTGTATGGCTTTTTCCATACCATGCGCAACCAGCAGCTGGCCACCAGTTCCTCCTATTTCAAGAACGGGCCCTTCATGGGGGTGGCCAAGAATTACGATATATTACGGTACGACGAGGTGTTGCTGATGCAGGCCGAGGCCTACATTGAGCTGGGGCAGCAGGAGAAGGCCTTACCGCTGATCAACCAGGTGCGCGAGCGGGCGGCGGCCAGTACGGGCCGGCTGAAGAAAGCCGACGGAACCTTTGCCAGCAAGTATAACGTGCAGCCCTATCCGACCACGGGATGGACGCAGGACTATGCGCGGCAGGCCTTGCGCTGGGAGCGGCGGCTGGAGTTTGCCACCGAGGGGCACCGGTTCTTTGACCTGGTACGCTGGGGTGTTGCGGAAGCCACGCTGAATGAATATATTGCTGTAGAGAAGGGGCGGAGGCCCTACCTGGCCACCGCTAAGTTTACGGCGGGAAGGGATGAGTACCTGCCGGTGCCGCAGAGCGAGATCACGTTCACGAAGGGGTTGTACCAACAGAATCCCGGTTACTGATAACGGGTAAAACAAATAAACCAATCACGATGAAACAAAACAAAGGAGTTATTATGGCGGGGCTGGCAGCGGTCCTGTTCCTGGCTGGCTGCGGCGGTACGGGAAGCAGCACGGATACCGGGGCTACGGGTGCCGGAGGTGCAGACACTACTACCGGGGCGGGTGGCTGGCAGGCGCCGGATTACGCGGCGCTGGCAAAGGACCCGCACCGCCCGCAGGTGCATTTTAGTCCAGCCGCCAAGTGGATGAACGACCCTAACGGCATGGTATATTCGAACGGAGTGTACCACCTGTTTTACCAGCACTACCCGGATAGTACGGTCTGGGGCCCGATGCACTGGGCGCATGCCACCAGTACGGACCTGGTACACTGGCAGCACCAGCCGATCGGCATCTATCCCGACAGCCTGGGGTGGATCTTTTCGGGCAGTGCGGTGAAGGATGAGAACAATACATCGGGATTGGGCCGCGACGGCAAAGCGCCGCTGGTGGCCATCTATACCTATCACAACAGTCCGAAGGAGAAGACCGGGGCGGTGGATTTCCAGTACCAGGGAATCGCCTACAGCAATGACGAGGGCAAGACCTGGGAGAAGTATGCGGACAACCCGGTATTGAAGAACCCGGGCATCCGGGATTTCCGGGATCCCAAGGTGATGTGGTACGAGGCGGGGAAGAAGTGGGTGATGAGTTTGGCCGTGCAGGACCGGATCACGTTTTATTCTTCGCCCGACCTGAAGAGCTGGACGAAGGAGTCGGAGTTTGGCAAGGATTTGGGCAACCACGGCGGGGTATGGGAATGCCCGGATCTCTTTCCGTTGCAGCATGAGGGTAAGACCGTTTGGGTGTTGTTGGTGAGTATCAACCCGGGTGGTCCCAACGGCGGGTCTGCCACGCAGTATTTCACCGGAGATTTTGACGGTAAGACCTTTGTGCCGCACAGCAAGCGGGAGAAGTGGATCGATTATGGTCCGGATGATTACGCGGGCGTTACGTGGGCAGGTACCGGTGAGCGGAAACTATTTTTAGGATGGATGAACAACTGGCAGTACGCCAACCAGATTCCCACGTCACCGTGGCGCAGCCCCATGAGCCTGGTCCGGGAAGTCTCCTTGGCAATGGTGGACGGACGGCCCCGGCTGGCGCTGGATCTTCACCTCGGGCCGGTGCACTACATGACCGACGACCAGTTGCTCGCGAACGGCCTGATCCAGATCTCGGTCGGCCTGGAGCAAGTCGAGGAGGTGTCGACGAGCCTGAGCTACCGCGCGGCGGTGATCGAC
>CBFGLD010000293.1:0-3704 GCA_965649495.1 uncultured Flavihumibacter sp.
TGGAGATCATCAAGGATATCGTGGAGTGGCAGCATTTCAAAACATGGTTCGAGCCCATCAAACCCGTTGAACTCAAACAAACCGTATTAGTGATACAGGTGCCCAGCCAGTTTTTTTATGAGTACCTGGAAGAACATTACGTGAACCTGTTGGCAAAAACATTGCGCAGGGTGTTGGGTAAAGACGCGCAGTTGGAATATCGCATCATGGTAGACAGCGGCAATCATAAGAACAAGCCTTTAACGATGGACGTACCCGCCCATGGTTATAAGACCTATTCCAATAACGAGATGGATTTTCCGCTGGTCATTAATAACCCGGTCAAGAATCCGTTCGTGATACCCGGTCTGAAAAAAATGCAGATCGATCCGCAGTTGAATCCCATCTATACGTTTGACTCCTATGTTGAAGGAGATAGTAACCGGGTAGCTCGCCGTGCCGGTAAGACGGTAGCGGAGAAACCCGGTGCCAATTCTTTCAACCCGCTGGTGATCTACGGTGGGGTGGGACTGGGGAAAACGCACCTCGCCCAGGCCATTGGTAACGAAGTGAAGCGTAGTAATCCCAACAAGGTGGTATTGTATGTGAGTTCCGAAAAGTTCATCAACCAGTTTGTGGATCACAGCCGCAATAATGCCATCAACGATTTCATTCATTTCTACCAGTTGATCGATGTGCTCATCATTGATGACGTGCAGTTTTTCAACCGGGCGGAGAAATCGCAGGATGCGTTCTTTGCCATTTTCAACCACCTGCACCAGAGCGGCAAGCAGCTGATCCTGACTTCGGACAAAGCACCGAAAGACCTGGAAGGGGTGCAGGAGAGGTTACTGAGCCGGTTCCGCTGGGGGTTATCAGCCGACCTGCAGGTGCCGGATTACGAAACCCGCATTGAGATATTGGAGCGTAAGATGAAGAACGATGGCCTGGAGATGCCGCGGGAAGTAGTTAAATACCTGGCATACAATATCAACAGCAATGTGCGGGAGCTGGAAGGGGCGTTGATCTCTCTTTTGGCACAATCTTCGCTGAATCGTAGGGAAATTGACCTCGAATTGGCTAAGAAAGTCCTCCGTAACTTCGTGAAAACCTCTTCCAAAGAGATCACCATTGAGGCCATACAAAAGATGGTATGCGATTACTTTGATGTGCCTTACGATAAGTTATTACAGAAAACGCGCAAGCGGGAGATCGTGCAGGCGCGCCAGATCACGATGTACCTCGCCAAGTCGTTCACCAAGAACTCATTGAAGACCATCGGTGAGCATTTTGGCGGGCGCGACCATACCACGGTGATCCATAGTTGCCAGACGGTGAAGGACCTGATGGATACCGACAATGTATTCCGGGAAAATGTAATGGAGCTGCAGCAGAAAGTGCAGCTGGCGGCCTTGTAAGAGAGGGCAGCAGTAATAAGGCTGCAAAGGAGGCTGTACCTGGCCTTCCGGTAAGCTGACAGAAAAAATTATAGCTTAAAAATTTTGGGAGATAAGTAGTTAAATCCCTATTTTTGCGTCCCCTTGAACCCGATTCAAGGCCGGTAGGTGAGGTGCCTGAGTGGCCGAAAGGGCCGGTTTGCTAAACCGTTGTACGGGCTTAAACCTGTACCGAGGGTTCGAATCCCTCCCTCACCGCAACAGAACAGGAAGCCGCATAGTATGCGGCTTTTTTCATTTGGCAGGGTTAATCTATTTACCATTAATTCCGGAAATTTTATACTGCCATTTGATAACCGGGCGTTCCGGGCCTATAAATTGTCTTTTGCCCATTCATTTATTCCATTGCCCACACCCGTTCATCCGAACCGTGCAATAGTGGGTTTCTCCTTCCTGCCGGCAGTTGTCGGTGGTACCTTTCTGCATTCAGGAAAACTTCATTCTTAACATTAAACCCAACTGTCATGAAACAGCTTCATGTTTTTGCGAGAAAACAGGTCATTGTTTTCTTGTGGTTTGTTGTAACGCATCACCAGGTATCCGGGCAGGGATTTTCAACCGGCGCACAAGAGCGTCTGCAGGAAGTGCTGGAAACTTTTCAAAACGACCCGGGCAATCCCTATGTGGGTGGTATAGTTGCCGCCATCAAAGTGGATGGGTTGGCTTATTGGGAGGGAGCCACCGGGTATGCCGCCCGGAATGTGGATGCCCAGAATAACCTGCTGCCCGGGGGCACCGCCTTTACCACAGCCACGCTGTCGCAGATTTACAGCGTCACCAAGACCTTTACGGCAGCCCTGGTGCTGGAACTGGCCCGGGAAGGCAAGATCGCACTCGATGACCCGGTAAGCCGGTTCCTGCCATTAAGCCAGATCAATGCAGCACTGGATGCTTCGGTAACCATCCGCCAGTTGCTGGCCCATGAAAGCGGCTACTCCGATTACCCCGCAGAGTTCCAGTTCCAGCTTGCGGTAGCTTTCCAACCACAGCGGTTGTGGACGCCCTTCGAGGTGTTGTATTTTGTACACCAGCTAAAGCCGCCGGGAACAGGAAGATCCTATTCCAGTACCAATTACATTATGCTGGGAGCCATTATAGAATTGGTGACCGGCACGCCGTTAGAGCAGCATTACCGGGACCGGTTCTTTGCACCGCTGCAACTGCAGTCGATGTACCTGGGGGTGCGGGAGCAACAACCACAGGGAACCTTACTGGCATCCCCACACGATAATATAAGTCCCTTTAATCCCATCTTCCAGTTCACCGGCCAGCCCACTTTCCCCAATGCTTATACGAATATTTCAAGGTTTCCCCTGCAGGGGATCGTATCGGCTGCATTTGCCGGTGGGGGAATCGTTTCAACTATTGCTGACCTGGCAGCCTGGGGAGAAGCGCTCTTTGGAGGAAGGGCCACCAGCAAAGCCACGCTGGACCAGATGCTGCAGTCCATTCCTGAAGTGGGTGATGAGGAAGGGGATAAACTGGGTTATGGTATCTGGCAAAGCACTAAGATGAGCCAGGAAGAAACCTTTATCGGTCACGATGGGAACGCCCCGGGGTACCGTTCCGTACTGTTTTACCAGCCCGATAAAAAATTAACCCTGGTGATCCTCACCAATTATCATGGGGCAGATGTATATGCATTGGCCAGGGCCCTGTATGCCGCAGTGCCGGAATTTACCTGTGGTACCGACAACAGGAAGGATGAAAAGATCCGGGTTTGTTTCAATGGTAATACGGTTTGTGTGGATCGTACGGCTGCGGATGAACTGATACGGAACGGTGGCGTGCTGGGGGAGTGCCAGCATTTCCTGGCAACAGCGTCGAAAGGAATTATTGTCCGGGAAAGCGGGAAAGCCTTCAGTGTTTCACCCAACCCGTTTTCTGCCACCACCCGGATACAATTCCAGGTGGATAAGGCATCGCGGGTGGTGATGCGGGTGTATAATTTATCCGGGCAGGCACTGGCAACGCTTGCCGATGCGGATTATGCCGCCGGCACCTATACCGTCAGCTGGAACGGGAAAGACAGCCGTCAGCAGGCAATGCCGTCGGGTACCTACCTGTGCTGGCTGCAAAACGGGAAAAATGTATGGGTGAAAAAGATCAGCCTGGTCAAATAAAGTAGAATGAGGTCAACTATTATCGAATAAGATCATTGGTTCACCAGCAGTTCTTTCTTTTTCATTTTATTGTACAGCTCTGTTGCCGCTGCATCACTGATGTATTCCAGGATGTCGGCGGCATATTCTACCTGCCTGCCCTGTT
>CBFGLD010000294.1:0-3686 GCA_965649495.1 uncultured Flavihumibacter sp.
AAGGGGCAATACGTGATCGAGTTGTTTTCCTTTCCGGGAGCCCCCAACAGGCCTTCCAGGCCGGAAGCACAGGGGCTGAGGCACCTGGCTTTTGCAGTGGCTGACCTGGATGCGGCAACAGGGTCTTTGCGGGAGAAAGGGGTGGAATGCGAAGCGATAAGGGTAGATCCTTATACCGGAAAAAAATTTACATTTTTCAGCGACCCGGATGGCTTGCCGCTGGAATTATATGAAATATAAACAGAAAGGATAATGTCGAAAGGCAGAAATGAGCAAATGTTGAGCAATGACGGTGGGGTGCAAGGACAATACAAGTCGTGGTTCCTGGATTATGCATCATATGTGATCCTGGAGCGGGCCGTTCCCGCTATAGAAGACGGCCTCAAACCGGTACAGCGGAGGATCCTGCATGCCATGAAGGAAATGGATGATGGCCGGTTCAACAAGGTGGCCAACATCATCGGGCAGAGCATGCAATACCATCCCCACGGAGATGCCAGTATCGGGGATGCCCTGGTGAACATGGGGCAAAAGGACCTGCTCATAGAAACCCAGGGAAACTGGGGAGATGTGCGTACCGGTGACGATGCCGCTGCCCCCCGTTACATTGAGGCGAGGCTCAGCAAGTTTGCCCTGGAAGTAGCTTTCAACCACAAGACTACAGAGTGGCAGCTCAGTTACGATGGTCGTAAGAATGAACCGGTGACACTGCCCATGAAGTTTCCTTTATTGCTGGCACAAGGTGCCGAGGGCATTGCGGTGGGGTTATCGACCAAGATACTGCCCCATAATTTTTGTGAGCTCATTGATGCTTCCATCAAATACCTGAAAGGAAAACGGTTTGAGATCTATCCCGACTTCCAGACGGGTGGTATGATAGATGTGTCTAATTACAACGAAGGCAAGCGGGGTGGTAAGATAAGGGTAAGAGCCAATATCGAGGAGCTGGACAAAAAAACGCTCCTGATCAAAAACGTGCCCTATGGTGTCACTACCTCCAGCCTGATCGATTCCATCATCAAGGCCAATGACCAGGGAAAGATCAAGATCAAGAAGGTAACGGATAATACCGCCGCAGATGTGGAGATCCAGGTAGATCTGGCACCGGGTATTTCACCCGATATTACTATTGATGCCTTGTATGCGTTCACGGACTGCGAAGTGAGCATTTCCCCCAATGCCTGTGTGATCGTGGACCAGAAGCCCAGGTTTCTGAGCGTTCACGAACTGCTGAGTGATGCTACTGAGAATACTAAGGAACTGCTGCGCCGGGAGCTGGAGATCCGGCTGGAAGAACTCCAGGAAAAATGGCACTACACCTCACTGGAAAAGATCTTCTTTGAAGAAAAGATCTATAAGGAGCTGGAGAAAAAGCATGAGACCTGGGACAAAGTGCTGGTTGCCATAGACAAGGGATTTGAACCTTTCAAGAAAAAACTTAAAAGGGAGATAACCAGGGAAGATATCATTAAGTTAACGGAAAAGCCCGTACGAAGAATTTACCGACTGGATATTGATGAATTGAACGCACAGATCCGGGGGCTGGAAGGTGATATCAAACAGGTGAAACATGACCTGGAACACCTTATTGAATTTGCGATCGCCTATTTTGAGAACCTGCTCCGGAAATTCGGAAAGGGGCGGGAACGGCGTACTGAGATCCGGCCCTTTGAGGCGATCCAGGCCAAACACGTGGCCATTGCCAATACCAAAGTGTATGTAAATCGCACGGATGGATTCATCGGAACCTCCCTCAAAAAAGATGAGCTGGCCTTTGAATGTTCCGACCTGGATGATATCATCGTGTTCACCCGGCGTGGAATCATGAAAGTGGTGAGGGTAGGGGAGAAAGTGTATATAGGGAAAGATATCCTGCATATTGCGGTCTTTCAGAAAAACGATGAGCGTACCACTTATAATATGGTATATGTGGATGGCGCTACCGGCACCAGTTATGCGAAGCGATTTAATGTAACCGGAATCACCCGTGATAAGGAATATGACCTGACCCGGGGATCGGATAAAAGCAAAGTTCATTATTTCAGCGCCAATCCTAACGGGGAGGCTGAAGTGTTAACTATTATATTAAGCCCCAATTGCCCGGCACGAAACAAACAATTCGATTTTTATTTTGAAGAGCTGGAGATCAAGGGCCGTAGTGCCCAGGGCAACCAGGTAACCAAATACCCGGTCAAGACGGTGCGGTTCAAAGAAGCGGGACGATCGACCTTAAGCGCTATCAAGTTATGGTTTGACGACAAGTTTGGGAGGTTGAACACGGAGCAGAAAGGAATCTACCTGGGTAATTTTGACGGTTCTGAGCGGTTGCTGGTCATCTATACAGACGGCAATTATGAACTCACCGACCTGGAAATGACGCAGCGTTTTGACCCCGAAAAGATCCTGCTGGTTGAGAAGTTCAACCCGCAAAAGATCGTTACGGCAGTATACCTTGACAACGATAAGTTGCAATACAATGTAAAACGCTTCCGAATAGAGACGAGCACACTGCAAACCCGGTTCCTGTTCATCAAGGAAGGGGCCAATAACCGGCTGGAAGTGGTCACAACCGATGAGAAGCCGGTGTTGCTGCTGCATACCGGCCGTGGTGCCCAGGCAAGAACGCAGAAGCTGAAGCTGGCCGATTACGTGGAAGTCATGGGCTGGAAAGCCGTTGGCAATAAACTGGCCGATTATTCCAAGAGCACCGAAATGGAATGGGAACCCAGGGAAAAGGAAGATCCCGGCCCCCAGGCTTCATTGTTCGAATAAAATTGGGGCGGCGCCCTTACAATCGGGTAACGGCACTGGCCACGATGGCGGTATTACCTGCCTGGTCAAAGGCAGTGATCTCTATAGACATGCTCCGGAAATCCGGGTAAGCGCGGGTACAGATTGCCACCCAGGATTTGTCCACATCCCCGTAACCGGCAGTAATATGTTCAGCGATGGTATTATCTGCATGGAAAAGGATACAGTCCACCCGCGTCACTTTCACATTGTCGCGTGCGTTAATAAGTATGCGGTCACCGGGCTTTCCGAAAAATCCTTCCAGGTTAAAATCAAGGATCTCCGGGCCTATCATAAAGTCTTTCACCGCCCAGTTGAATTCTGTGACGGTTCTTTTTTTCAGGCGGAAGGGAGTGTAAAAAGCTTTCCGCTCCGGGTCTTTAATAACAGCGGAAGCATACCGCCGGGCCTGGTTGAATTTGTCCTGGTTGGCTTTTTCGGCCGGGGTTTTGACATGCTTACTACGGTCTGGACAGGAAAGGATCAGGAATTCATCGTCCCCATGACTTTTCACATACTGTTGTTTGCCGATGACGCCCGCGGTGTGGCGTAAAAGCAGGTTTTTGCTACATTTTCCCATAGATATTGGAGTTTTTAAATTTTCTTGCTGGTCGCTGGGTGATCCCTGACTGGTCCCTGACTGGTCCCTCTTATCCTATAACCATCCTATAACCATCCTATAACCATCCTATATTCCTCAAAACTGATACGCCTTAAGGTAAATACAGCGGTTTTTGCAATTCACCGGTTCTAGTTAACGCCAGGATAAGAAATTATACCTGTAAATGAGATTGGGACACCCCGCCAATTCATATCATTATTTTTGTAATACAAAAATCGTGCTGAAATGAGAAAACTGGGCATAATAAATTTTTTATATTAAAAAAGCAACGGTT
>CBFGLD010000295.1:0-3673 GCA_965649495.1 uncultured Flavihumibacter sp.
ATCTTGTCAGGGAAAATGCGGATCCAGACATTACCTTCTCTTTTCATGGAGCGGGTCATTGCCTGACGGGCACTTTCAATCTGGCGATCGGTCATCCACACCGTTTCCAAAGCCTTTAGACCGAATGAACCAAATGACAGGCTGGTACCGCGCTTTGCGTTGCCTTTCACAGGCATCTTCTGCTGCTTCCTGTGTTTCGTTCTTTTAGGTTGTAACATCTTTATTCTGTTTGAAAATGTTCTAATTGATTATCTGCGCTCTCTTCTTTCACCGCCACGGCCACCACGGTCACCACCGCCCCTGCGATCACCTCCACGGAAATCACGACGGTCATCCCCGCGACCTTCTCTTCTGTCTCCCATGCTTCCTTCCTTACCACCTATGAAATTGGGGTTCAGGTCACGCTTGGCAAGTACTTCACCTTTACAGATCCATACCTTGATACCGATCTTACCATAAACGGTCAGGGCAAAGAGGTTGGCATAATCAATATCCATACGCAGGGTATGCAACGGTGTCCGTCCCTGCTTGATCTCTTCGCTACGGGCAATTTCAGCACCACCCAAACGGCCGCTTACCTTGATCTTGATTCCTTCAGCACCCATGCGCAGCGCAGATGCGATGGCCATTTTAATAGCCCGCTTGTAGTTGATACGATTTTCGATCTGCTTGGCAATGGTATCGGCAACGATATTGGCATCCAGCTCGGGGCGACGAATCTCCAGGATATTAATCTGGACATCATCTTTGCCGGTCAGTTTCTTCAGTTCTTCCTTGATGCGGTCCACTTCATTGCCACCTTTACCTATTATGATACCAGGTTTGGAGGTATGAATAGTGACGATCAGTTTACCCAGCGTACGCTCGATAACGATCTTGGATATTCCACCTTTATTAATACGCGCCATCAGGTAAGTCCGGATCTTATGATCCTCAATCAACTTCTTGGAGTAATCCTTCTTACTTCCAAACCAATTGCTTTCCCAACCGCGGATGATTCCCAACCTTGCACCAATAGGATTTGTTTTCTGACCCATTTGTTTGGTATATTAAGTTTATACGATTGATTTATTTTGAATCTACAACAACTGTTACGTGATTGCTGCGCTTACGCACACGGTAACCACGGCCCTGAGGAGCCGGCCTCATACGCTTCAGCGTTCTGGCGCCGTCTACGAAAATTGTCTTCACCACCAGTTTGGATTCATCACCACCTTCGTTTACCTGCTTCCAGTTGCTGATGGCACTAACTACCAGCTTCCGGAGAGGAACTGCGGGGTGCTTCGGATTGTGCTCAAGAATGGCTAATGCCTTCTCAACATCAAGTCCACGCACCAGGTCAGCCAGCAAGCGCATCTTCCTGGGTGATGTGGGATAATTTTTCAGTTTAGCTACTGCTTCCATTTTTATAAGATTCTTGATTCTGGATGCCGGATGCAACCTTCGCAGCATCCATCATCACGCTTCAGTTATTGAATTACATTTTCTTGCTTGAGTGTCCCTTGAAGTTCCGCGTTGGCGCAAATTCTCCCAACTTGTGACCTACCATGAACTCCGTTACATAAACCGGGATGAACTTATTGCCGTTGTGCACCGCAAAAGTGTGACCCACAAAATCCGGAGTAATGGTAGAACGACGACTCCAGGTCTTGATAACACCCTTCTTGGATTTACCTTCGGCCATATCCACCACCTTTTTCTCCAGTTTTACGTCTACGTAAGGACCTTTTTTAATTGAACGAGCCATATCTAGATTTTAGAATGCTGATTGTAAATTGTGATTGGTTGATTAAGCTAACTTCTTACCGTTCTTACGTTGGATAATAAGTTTGTCAGACCCTTTATGCTTACGGGTTTTCAGGCCTTTCGCATATTTGCCTGTACGGCTTCTCGGATGGCCGCCAGATGCCCTTCCTTCACCACCACCCATCGGGTGATCAACAGGGTTCATCGCTACACCACGGTTACGCGGTTTGATACCCTTCCAGCGATTCCTACCAGCCTTACCCATGCTTTGCAGGCTGTGGTCGCTGTTAGAAGCCACTCCAACCGTTGCATAACAATTGATCAGTACTTTCCTGAGCTCACCGGAAGGCATTTTCAATACAGCATATTTCTCTTCCTTGTTGCTCAGCTGGGCGGAGGTACCGGCACTACGTGCGATCTTTCCACCCTGCCCCGGTTGCAGTTCGATATTATGTACCACGGTACCGAGGGGCATGTTCTTAAACATCAGCGCATTACCCAATTCTGGTGCAACTGCATCACCACTGATCACTTCAGCACCCACCTGCAGGCCCTGCGGAGCCAGGATATAACGCTTCTCACCGTCAGCATAATTCAGCAAAGCGATGAATGCGGAACGGTTGGGATCGTATTCAATAGTAGCAACCCTGGCAGGGATGTCTTTTTTATTACGCTTGAAATCTACGATACGATACATTTTTGCATGACCGCCACCAATGTAGCGCATGCTCCTGCGGCCTTGTGCGTTACGTCCGCCAGTTCCGTTCTTTTTCTCCAAAAGGCTCTTCTCAGGAGTGTCAGATGTTATCTCCGCATACGCGTTTCCAATTCTCCAACGCGTACCGGCTGTCATCGGTTTGTATTTTCTTAATGCCATCTCTTTTGTTTTTATGCGAACTTCTCAGCGTCGCATTTACTTTAATTATTTACCTAACGAACGGGAAGGGTTTATGCCGCCCCGTACAGATCAATTGTTTCACCTTCAGCAACCGTTACCAGTGCTTTTTTATAAGCAGGCTTACGGCCCTTGATAAATCCGGCTTTAGTAAAACGGGTCTTGTTCTTGCCGGGGATCACAGATGTATTGACATCAACTACTGTTACACCATAAAAGGTCTCAATGGCCTTCTTGATCTCCAGCTTGTTCGCCTTCCGGGCAACTTTGAAAGCGAAACGACGCAGGCTTTCCTGCTGGGCATTCGCCTTCTCGGTCAAAATCGGCTTTATCAGAACTTCAGAAAGTTTCATTTCTTTCTACTTTATTAATGTGATAATTATGCGTTTTCTTCAACTTCTGTTTCAGTGAAAACCTTGGCAGCACTCTCACTCAACACCAGTACCTGTGCATTGACGATATCATATGTATTCATATCGCTCAGCAGGGTTCCATTCACTGAGGGAATGTTGCGCAAACTCAGGTATACGTTCTCGCCGTTTTCAGGAAGGATGAACAGTGCTTTTTTATCAGCAATATTCAATGCCTTCAGCATGCCGGTCATGGTCTTGGTCTTGGGACTGTCGATGGACAGGTCTTCCAGGATAACAATGGCGTTTTCCTTCGCTTTGTAAGCAAGGGCCGACATTTTGGCCAGGTCTTTTACTTTACGGTTCAGCTTGAAGCTGTAATCGCGGGGCTTGGGTCCGAAAATCGTACCACCACCTTTGTACAGGGGGTTACGGAGATTACCTTTACGGGATCCACCGGTACCTTTCTGGCGGTGTAATTTGCGACTGGCACCCTGAACCTCTTTACGGTTCTTCACCTTATGGGTACCCTGGCGCTGGGCTGCCAGGTATTGTTTCACAGAAAGATAGATCACATGATCATTCGGCTCCACGCCAAAGATCTCTTCCGGTAACTCAATGGTTCTTCCGGTCTTCTGTCCTTGTATATTTAATACATCTACTTGCATCGTACTTCAGATTA
>CBFGLD010000296.1:0-3658 GCA_965649495.1 uncultured Flavihumibacter sp.
GCCGACCTGGAAGAAGTGGGTACCGTTTTGCAGGTGGGTGATGGTATCGCCCGTGTTTACGGCCTCAGCAATGTGCGTGCAGGTGAGCTGGTTGAATTCGAAAATGGCGTCAAAGCGATCGCACTGAACCTGGAGGAAGATAACGTAGGGGTGGTATTGATGGGGGAATCTTCTGAGATCAAGGAAGGCGATAAAGTGAAAAGGACCGGAAAGATCGCCTCTATTAAAGTGGGTGATGGACTGGCAGGACGGGTGATCAATACGCTCGGCGAACCCATCGACGGCAAAGGACCTATCAAGGGTGAATTGTATGAAATGCCGCTGGAGCGTAAGGCCCCTGGTGTTATTTTCCGGGAACCCGTAAAAGAACCCCTGCAGACCGGTATCAAGGCTATCGATGCCATGATTCCCATCGGTCGTGGACAGCGTGAGCTGATCATCGGTGACCGCCAGACAGGAAAGACTGCCATTGCGGTGGATACCATCATCAACCAGAAAGAATTCTTCAAGGCTGGAAAGCCCGTATACTGTATATATGTGGCTATCGGCCAGAAAGCATCCACCATTGCCGGCGTAATGAAGACACTGGAAGAAAATGGTGCCATGGAATATACTACCATCGTAGCCGCCTCCGCATCGGATCCTGCTCCCCAGCAGTTCTATGCGCCTTTCGCCGGAGCCGCCATTGGTGAATTCTTCCGCGATACCGGCCGCCCAGCCCTGATCATCTATGATGACCTCTCCAAGCAGGCAGTAGCTTACCGCGAAGTTTCCCTGCTGCTGCGCCGTCCGCCCGGTCGGGAAGCTTATCCCGGTGACGTATTCTACCTCCACAGCCGCCTGCTGGAGCGTGCTGCTAAAGTGATTGGTAAGGATGAGGTTGCCCGCAACATGAACGACCTGCCCGAAAGTATCAAGCACCTGGTGAAAGGAGGTGGATCGCTGACCGCCCTGCCCATCATTGAAACACAGGCCGGTGACGTATCTGCTTATATCCCCACCAACGTGATCTCCATTACAGATGGACAGATCTTCCTGGAAGGTAACCTTTTCAACGCAGGTATCCGTCCCGCCATTAACGTGGGTATCTCGGTTAGCCGTGTGGGTGGTAACGCACAGATCAAATCCATGAAGAAAGTTGCGGGGACCCTGAAACTGGACCAGGCCCTTTACCGCGAAATGGAAGCCTTCTCCAAATTCGGGGGCGACCTGGATGCCGCTACCAAGATGGTTTTGGACAAAGGTGCCCGTAACGTGGAGATCCTGAAACAACCCCAGTATTCTCCGTTCTCTGTGGAGAAGCAGGTGGCCATTATTTACCTGGGAACACAAGGTCTGCTGCGCGATGTACCCGTGCGCCGTGTGAGAGAATTTGAAGAGCAGTTCCTCCTGGAAATGGAGAACAAGCTTCCCAACGTACTGGCTGAATTCAAAAAGGGAAATCTTCCCGAAGATGGTATCAGCAAGATGGTGGAGCTGGCAAAGGGATTGATGAGTCAATATAAATAACAGTCCTTATAAAAGAACCCTGGCCAGCCGGTATGACCCGGCTGGCCATTTTTATTTTGCAGAAAATACGGTCCATTCGTCGAAATCTACGAGGAGGTGCTTGCAGGTTTCAATTATACTTGCCATATTTGTATCGCATACGCCCCTATCCAGTCCTCCTCTGAATTTCCGCACTCTGATCCACGTTATCCCCCCGGTTCCCAATTCCTAAGAATGACATACTGATCGTTCCAATACCTGTGAGCATCGTACACTACTGATCACAAAGATTATGTCAAAGTACCCGAGCTCCAAGGTTGTCTCATTCGCCAAAAAGTCTATTACCTGCTACTGCATTGCAGTGCTGATGCTGTTGCAACCTGCAATTGCGCAACACCGCCAGGTTAACAGCAGTTTATCTTCCGGTGCGGCTATTGCCCCTACAGCTATCCTCCAGTTCAATGCTAAACTGAATGCGGGTTTCATTACCCTGGACTGGAACACCCCTGTCAATATCACCATTCAGGAAATCCAATTGCAGAAGAGCGTTGATGGCAAGGTTTTCCTTCCCATCAATACCCTCCAGTCTTCCACCATACTGGAATCTAATGGCATTTACCAATACAAGGATCAAGTTCTTGCAGATAAAAAAGAAACTGTATACTACCGCCTCCGGATAAGAGAAGAAAACGGAGCGGAAAGTTTTTCGCCGGTACGGGTGATTAACCTGGATGCCACCCTCGAAATGGTGGAGATGAAAATCCCTACCATTGTGGATGGCGGTAGTGTACAGTTCACCATTCCGGCGGAGTGGACCCATCAAAAAGTAGTGGTGGAAATCTATAACCAGGAAGGTGAACTGGTTCGACGTATCACGGAACCCGCAGCGCCTGCCTTACTGGTGGTGGAAATGAACGACCTGCAGGCCGGCACCTACCTGTTGCGTACCAAAACTGCCACGCAACTGGCCTTGAACTACGTGGTCAATACCGGCAGTCTGTGAGGCGCGTTGTTTGCAAATACCCTGAAAAAGCAAGACGATGAGAGCAATTATGAAAAAAATACCCGGATTGGGGCGACTGGTTTTGGCGCTACTGGTTTTGGTAGTGGTGCAGCAGGATACGTGGGCACAGGAATCCTTTGAGGCGAAACAGATGGGCGATAAAGTTCAGTTGGAATGGGAACCGGCAAAAACCAGAAAGGGGAGCCATTTTACCCTTCAACGGAGCCTGGATGGTAAAGAGTTTAAATCCATCGCATTGGTTTTCATGGCGGAAGATCCCGGAGCTATTGCCAGGTATGGGTATGCTGACCGTACCAGCACTGCAGGGAATACCCGCAGGATCCATTACCGGTTGCTGCTGTTTGATGAAAATGAAAAACTATTCCATACCATGGAATGTAGTGTGGATGCTGCTGGCAGCCGTAAACGCCCGGTAATTGCCCGGAAATTTTAATCCGGTCATTACTTGTATTTCACATGGATATGACCGATATTTGTTTTCCTCCCATTTCATCCAATTTCTCCGATTTACCATCTTGGGTCCAATGTGCCCGGAATACTTGCTCTGATTGGTTTTGACAATTTTTTAAAGTATAATACTGTACATCCATAGCGGCTTGTCCGCCATTGGATACTATATATCGTTAAACGCAGTTTTAAAGGGTACGATCAACAAGGCCTGGTTATTCTTAACCGGGCATTTTTTTAATCTATTAGGTTTATATCATAAACTAATCTATATTTGTGACAAATTTATTATTGTGAAAGCTGCCTGCTTATCTTTCCTCTTCAGTCTTATTGCTGGTTACCTGGTGGCCCAAACCACTGTATCAGGAAAACTGGCCGATCAAAAGGGGCGTCCCATCAAGGGGGCCAGCATTTCCCTGAAAGACAGCTACGATGGGGCCACCTCCGATTCCTCCGGTTATTTCCGGTTTCGTACGGAAGAAACAGGCGAGCACTTTTTGGTGGTCACCTCAATAGGTTACCATCCATATGAGCAGTCTGTTCGCCTTAGTGGCGCTGACATCCAGCTGCGGGTGCAGCTTCGGGAAACAGCCGATGAACTGAAGGCCGTGGTCATTACTGCCGGTAGTTTTGAGGCATCGGATTCCAAACGCACCACCGTACTGAACTCCATAGATATTGTTACCACCGCAAGTGCCA
>CBFGLD010000297.1:0-3640 GCA_965649495.1 uncultured Flavihumibacter sp.
GCCGTATCGGTGATGTTTGCCGGTCTTACCGTGGCCAATATCATCGGCGTGCCGCTGGGTACCTACCTGGGGCATAACCTGAGCTGGCGCCTCTCCTTTTTACTGATCGCCCTGATCGGCTTATTGGCGGCGGCCAGCATCCGCAGGTGGCTGCCGGCACTGAGCTCCCATCATAATAACAGCCTGCGGCAGAGCCTGCAGGTGTTCCGGCAGACCGACCTCTGGATCATCATCGGTATCAGTGCCATTGGAACCGGTGGATTGTTCGCCTGGATCAGTTACATCGCGCCCATGATGATCCACGTTACCGGGTTTGATCCCAACAGCATCAGTATCCTGATGATCGTGGCGGGTCTGGGCATGGCATTCGGGAACTTTTTGGGGGGAAGGCTGGCGGACCGCTACTCGCCGCTCCGCACCACAGGTACCCTGCTGCTGACTATGGTGATGACCCTGCTGGTGGTGGCGCTGGTAGCGCAGTGGAAGATCCCCGCCGTGGTGGTCACATTCCTGACCGGCGCAGTCGCTTTTGCGGTGATCGCCCCTATGCAGATGCTGATCATCAACGCGGCCAAAGGTTCTGAGATGATGGCTTCCGCCAGCCTGCAGGCAAGTGCCAATACCGGTAATGCCCTCGGCGCCTTTTTGGGCGGGCTGCCACTGGTGGCAGGTTACGGTTATACTTCTCCGCAGTTGGTAGGAGCGGCACTGGCCTTTACCGGCTTTTTGGGATGCCTGCTGCTGGCCAACTGGTACCGCCAGCGCCGCAAACTCATGGTGGCACTGGAAGCCAGCCGCTAGTAGAAAAAATTACCCGGTGCCGCTGCTCCTGTATTAACAATCTATTAGGAACTCCAGCGAACCATTCGCGATATAATGAGTTCCTTTGTATATGAACTGCACGCAACGAAAGAACCGGATCGGGATAATTACGTATTTGACACTTATGGGGCTGGTAGCGCTTTTGCGCCCACAACCGGCACAGGCACAGGAGACAGGAAAAGAGCAGGTGATCATCACCGGTAGGGTAACGGACAAGAGTACCGGAAATCCCATTGAGTCGGCTACCATCACCGTGCTGATGCGGCAGGAGCAGGAAGGAGTAGGCACTGATAATTTTTCGCGCATGAGCATGACCGACCGGTCCGGGCGGTTCAGCGTGACCGTGGTACGCGCCAGTACAGCCGAACTCTTCATCTCGGCCGTTGGATTTGAGAACTACCGCAGGAATATCTCCATCCCCACCGATGCCACCGAGCTCAATGCCGGGGAGATCAGCCTGTCTACCGAGGCCGCCAGCCTGGCCACCGTTGTGGTAACGGCACGCAAGCCCCTGATGCAGATGGGGGTGGACCGCAGGATCTTCAACGCCGACCAGGCCATCACGGCCAAGGGCGGCAATGCCATCGACCTGATGAAAAATATCCCTTCGCTGTCGGTAGACATCAACGGCAATATCCAGTTGCGCAACAGCAGTCCCCAGATCTTTGTCGACGGCAGGCCCACCATCCTGACCCTGGAGCAGATCCCCGCCGAGGACATTGAGCGGGTGGAAGTCATCACCAATCCCAGTGCCCGCTACGATGCGGGCAGCACGGGTGGCATCGTGAACATCATCCTGAAGAAAAACAGGAAGGCCGGGCTCAACGGTGTGGTATCGGTTGGAGCAGGCACGCCCGAACTCTTCAACAGCAACCTGAGTCTCAACTACCGCAAGGGTAATATGAACCTCTTTGCCAGCGGGGGCTATAACCAGAGCGGCGGCATCGCCGAAGGGGAAGCCTACCGGCAGAACAAGTCGGACGGCGTGATCACCGATTATTTTGATCAGCAGAGCGAGCGTGAGCGGCAGCGGCGGTTCAAGAGCATCCGCTTTGGCATGGATTATAAGTTCGACGACTACAACAGCATTTCGGTGAGCCAGGGCTTTGTGGATGGCCGGTTCAACAACAACGAAGAGCAGGTACAGCGCTATTACGATGCCGGCAGGCAGCTGACGGGAACGGGTACCCGCAACGCGGTGGAGAGCAATTTTTTCAAGCGCTCCAACACCCAGCTCAATTACCGCCGGACCTACAGCAAGCCCGAGAAAGAATGGACGGCCGATATCACCTATAACCGAGGCAGCAACGGTGGCGATGGGGCCATCCGCAACCAGCGCTACGGCACCGACGGTGAGGCAGCAGGGTTGCTGGAGCGGGTGGACAATTATTCCGATGGCGACAACAGCCAGTGGACCTTCCAGACCGATTACGTGAACCCTCTTAGCGAAGACAGTCGCCTTGAGCTGGGCGCCCGCAGTTACCACAACAACAGCAGCAATAAGCTGGATGTATTTTCGGTGACAGGTGGCACCAATACCAAGCTGCCCCTGAGCAATAATTACAGTTTAAGGGAGATGGTGAATGCCGCCTATGTGAACTATTCCAATAAACTGGGCAAGCTGAAATACCAGGGCGGGCTGCGGGTAGAGCACAGTTCCTTCACCGGTGAACTGGTTGACAGCGCCAAGAGCTTCGGCTACGATTATCCCGGCAGTGGCAAGGACATCTGGAATGCCGTCTTCCCCAGCCTTTTCCTGACCTATGAGCTGAGCGAGGGCAATGACCTGCAGGCCAACTTTTCGCGGCGGATCCGCCGGCCCAACTTCTGGCAGATCAATCCCTATGTAGACATTTCCGACCCCATGAATATCCGGAAAGGCAACCCTGCCCTGCAGCCCGAGTTCACGAATTCCTTTGAGCTCAATTACAACCGCACCTACGGCACGGGTAATGTGCTGGTGTCGACTTATTTCCGGAACAATACCCGTGACATCACTAATTACAGCGACACCATCAGCCAGCAGGAGTTGCAGAACCTGGACAATGCCTCGATAGATCCCAATGCCATCTTAAGCACCTTCATCAATGCCGACCGGACCAACCGGACGGGACTGGAGATCGTGTGGCAGCAAAAGGTAGGCAGCAGTTTCGATTTCACGCCCAGCTTCAACGCGCAGTACCGCGATGTGAAAGCCGAGATCGGGGAACTGGACCTGAGCAACAGCGGGTTCAACTGGGATTTGGAGCTGATGGCCAATTACAAGATCACCAACCCCGACCGCAAGTTCTGGAACAATTTCGGCTTCCAGCTTTCGGGTGAATACGAGTCGCCCCGCGTAACGCCGCAGGGCCGCAATAAAGAGCAGTACGTGATCGATTTCGCGATGCGCAAGGACTTCCTGAAGAATAAGGCGGGCACGCTGACCTTCAACATCAACGACGTGCTGAACAGCCGGCGCTTTGGATCCATCGTAGACACCGAGCGTTTTTACCAGGACAGCTACCGCCGCTGGAGCGTGCGGACCTTCCGGCTCACCTTCAGTTATCGCTTTGGCCGGCAGGACATGGACATCTTCAAGCGCCGCGAAGGGGGTCGTGGCGGCAGTGGTGACAACAACGACACGGGCAGTTAAAATTTCTTCTCAACCCCTAACCCATAGGTGAAGAGAAAGTTTTCGGTGCCGGTGAGGTTCAAACGGTTATAGGTAACCGAACTGGTCAGCGCCAGCCAGGGGTTGATGCGGATGCCAAGCGAATTGCTGGTGCGGATGATATAATCCTGTCCATCGCTGAAGCTGTTTTGCAGGAAATTCACC
>CBFGLD010000298.1:0-3639 GCA_965649495.1 uncultured Flavihumibacter sp.
GTGGCCCGGAAAAGCGGGCTCATCAACCTGGCCGACCGCTGGCAGCCGGGCAGCGGGGCAGATGGGTATTACATCACCCTGCTGCTTTGGAAACGTTCCGGAGAAAGCTGGACGGAGGCGGACTTGCATCCCATCCGGAAACTGGTAACCGGCCGCAATGGGGTAACCCTGAAAATGGCGGAGGGTGATAGCCGGAAAATATCCTTCCTCTTACCCAAATAACCCGGGGTGGAACAGGCAGTGAGGACCGGAAAAATAGTTCCCGATAAAGGCCTTGCGCTGGAAGGCGTTCCTATCCTGTTCCCCGATACCGGTTGTTTCGTTCATATGGTTGGAAGCTTGTGAGAGGGGTTGGGGTTTGCTGTCTTTCACCACACCTGCCACATACATCCTTCTCCACCAGGGCAATTGCAAATTTTGCGTTTTCATGTCATTTTTCTTTTGTGTGTGTTCAAATGACCTGCAGGCATAAAAAAGCCTGCAGGGATGCAGGCAATCGTATTGAAGCACAAAATTAACCCATTTATCCGGCCGGGCAACCAATAAGCTGTTAAAATTGGGTTACCAGTTAACGTCGATCTTACATACTAATCTGTGTGCCAAAGCGTTAGATAAGGTTATGCGCATACTCCTATCCATTATCCTGATGAGCTTAGGCATAAACCTGCTGCAGGCGCAGGACAGTATCCCCCGGCCGCGCCGGTACATGGATACGGCCATTTTTGCCGAAACCAATACGCTGAGCCGGAGTGATTACCTGGTAGCGCTGGAAAGGAGTTTCCAGTATTTCAACAAGATACCCGTGGTGACAGGATCCTTTGTATCGCTGGACGGTATTGACCGTCGGTTGCGGGCCGACGATTCGGTGCTGGCGATCATAAGGACGCGGCTGGCGAACTCGGAGCGGGGGCTGAACATGCGCAACCTGCAGATGTACAGTTCCCTGCTGGAGAATTTGCACCTGGACGAGGAAGCCTACGAGTTGCGGTTGCTGGAGTACGATGCGCAGCTGGACAGCCTGAAAAAAGATTTTGGGGTGTTGCGGCGCGACAGCACCCTGCGGGGGGTATTCCGCGATTCGGTATTACGGGCCAGTTTCCGGGCGCAGTTGCAGGAGTTGCGTGCCAAGCGGGTATTGGCGGACAGTGTGTTCCGGCGGGCGCTGGACCGGGTGAATCACCTGAAGGCGCATGTAGCGGGCAACCTGATCCTGGCCGATGAGTTACGCAACCGGGTGAACGTCTTGTTGCGGCTGTCGGGGTCGCGGGCCTTTGCCAAGGAGCGCCGGTATATCTGGGAGCCGCGTAACGGGAGCGGCCGTACCCGCCGGGTAGGTGCGGAGATCCGCCGGGGGCTGCAGCAGGAAAACCATATCGCCCAATATTATTTTGCCAATACCCGCAACCAGCGGCTGATCCTGTTATTGCTGGGCAGCCTGTTCTTTTTGTGGACCTGGTACAATTTCCGGAGCCTGCGGCGGGCGGGGCAGCTGGGGGCGCTGGAAGGCATGGACCTGCGTTTCGTGAATCCCTATCCCTTTTTAGGATCGGTGCTGGTGCTGCTGAACCTGGCGCCGCTGTTTGACCTGAATGCGCCGGCCATTTACCTGGAGACGGTAGGGCTTTTGCTGATGGTTTTTTTGTCGGTATATATCTGGAAACACCAGCGCCGGGAGTTGTTCTATTTGTGGATGGCGTTCATTCTGCTTTTTTTGTTGCACAGCAGCAGTCGTTTCCTGGGGCTTCCGTGGAGCTTGCTGCGCTTCTGGAATTTGGGGGTCAGCGTGGCTTCTATGGTGCTGGCGGGCCGGGCGGTAAAGTCCTGGCGGCATTCCGGCGGCGAGCAGTACCGGATGCGCCTGGTGTTCTATGGCTATGGTGCCCTGCACCTGCTGGCGGCCGTTAGTAATGTATTCGGGCGGGTAACACTGTCGCAGTTGTTCAGTACTACGGCTATCTACACGCTCACCCAGACTTTGTCGCTATTCATTTTTGTGCCGATGGTGGCCGAGGCTTTCCTGTTACAGATACAGGCCAGTCGCATCCGCAACCAGTACCCGGCAGGTTTTGACTATACGGGCATCCGGAAGGGGGTATTCCGGGTGGTGGCGGTGGTGGCAGTAATTCTCTGGCTGGTGGTTTTCACCACCAATATGAATCTGTATAACAATATGAGTGAGGGGCTGAGGCAGCTGCTGGTGACGCCCCGGAATATCGGCAGTTTCCAGTTCACGGTCAGGGGGGTACTGCTTTTTATGGGGATCATCTGGCTGGCGCATTTCCTGCAGCGGTATATAGCCTATTTCTGGGGAGATACCGGGGATGAAGCCTCTTTTGACAATAAGGGACAGCGTTCGCGGCTGCTGATCACGCGGCTGTTGTTGCTTACGGGCGGTTTTTTGCTGGCCGTAGCGGCGTCGGGGCTGCCGGTGGACAAGATCACCGTGATTTTGGGAGCGCTGGGGGTGGGCATTGGCCTGGGGTTGCAGGGTATTGTCAACAATTTCGTGAGCGGCATCATCCTCATTTTTGACCGTCCGCTGCGCATAGGTGACCTGGTGGAGATCGGTGACCGGAAGGGGCGGGTGAAAGAGATCGGGGTACGGTCCAGCACTTTGCTGACGGCCGATGGGGCGGAGGTGATCATTCCCAATGGCGACCTGCTGTCACAGAACATCATCAATTGGACCCTCAGCAATACGCATGTGCGGATGGAGCAGGAATTTGAGTTGGACCATGATGGGGATGACCCGGTATTCCGGGCAGCGTTGCGGGAGCAGGTGCTGGCTGTTCCGGGTATTTTGCGCACGCGGGAGCCGCAACTGGCGGTGGAGCCTTCGGGGGGCGGAAAGTATGTGCTCAAGCTCTACAGCTGGTGTGCGGATGTCAATAAAATGGAAACCACCCGAAGCGAGGTGCGACGGGCGGTTAAGGCATTCATTGAGAATAATTAATTTGCAGCATGTTTTCAATCTTCCGAAGGAAAAGCCCCGCTGCCCCAGACCTGTCTGCCATTGGAACCGATATGCACAGCCACCTGCTGCCGGGTATTGACGATGGTTCGCCCGATCCGGCTACTTCGCTGGAGCTGCTGCGTGGCCTGCAGGAGTTGGGATTCCGTAAGTTCATCACCACCCCGCACGTGTTGTGGGACCTGTACCCCAATACCGACTCCAGCATTGAGGCGGCGATGGGAAGTTTATCCCAGGCATCGGGAGCGGCGGTGTTGCCGCTCCACGCGGCGGCCGAGTATATGCTGGACGATCATTTTGCCGAGATGGTGCGGAAGCGGGAGCCGCTTCGTACGTTGCGGGAGAAATATGTATTGGTAGAATTTTCCTTTGTGGCGCTTCCTTACCAATGGAAAGAGTTGGTGTTTGAGCTGCAAATGGCCAATTATTACCCTGTTTTGGCTCATCCGGAGCGCTATGGATTCCTGGCGGCGCAGCCATCCATTTTCCGTGAGATGGCCGATATGGGGGTAGTGTTACAGATCAACCTCTTATCCCTGACGGGGTATTACGGAAAGCAGCCCCAGCAAACGGCGCAGTGGTTGTTAAAGCAGGGGCTGGTATCTTTTGTGGGCACCGACCTGCACCATCACCGGCACCTGCAGGCATTGCGAATGGCGGGCAATCTT
>CBFGLD010000299.1:0-3615 GCA_965649495.1 uncultured Flavihumibacter sp.
TATATTTTTGACGAGGTTGCGCTTATCCCCTTCTCCCAGGACTTTACGCCAAAAAATTCCGGGTTGCGAATAGTGGTCGTTTTCTCCCTCCATATTCCGGTTGTAATGATCGGCAAACTGGGAATCCAGGACCCACGCGGGTTGTTTATAGGCTTCGTCTGCTACAACATTGTCAAAGCTGTTGGGGAAATAGTTAGGTTTTCCGCCTCCATTTCCATCCACTCTCATCGCTCCGTCGCGCTGGTAGTTATTGACAGCAAAGGGACATCGGTTCACTGGTATTTGTTCGTAATTGGCACCCAGTCGGTAACGGTGTGCATCAGGATAAGACAGGATCCTTCCCTGTAGCATTTTATCGGGCGAATAACTGATTCCATCTACCACATGGGCGGGTGCAAAAGCGGCTTGTTCGATCTCAGCAAAATAATTCTGCGCGTTTTCATTCAGTTCCAGCACCCCAACGTCAATAAGAGGAAAGTCTGCATGGGGCCAAACTTTTGTAAGATCAAAGGGGTTGAAGGGACAGGCTTTTGCCTGCTCGTCTGTCATGACCTGGATCTTCAGGTTCCACCTGGGAAAGTCACCCTTATCTATGCTGGTGACCAGGTCGCGCTGAGCCCAGTCGGGATCTTCGCCTTTCATCCTAACCGCTTCGTCATTGGTAAAATTCCGGATACCCTGGGCGGTTTTGAAATGGAATTTCACCCATACCCGTTCGTTCCGGTCGTTATACAGGCTGAATGTGTGACTGCCGTATCCGTTCATGTGTCGGTAGGAATAGGGTGTTCCGCGGTCACTCATGAGAAACATTACCTGGTGCAGACTCTCTGGGTTCAGGCTCCAGTAGTCCCACATCATAGTCGGACTTTTACAATTGGTATATGGGTCGCGTTTTTGGGTATGGATGAAATCGCTGAATTTTTTCGGGTCTTTTATGAAAAAAATCGGTGTGTTGTTGCCTACCAGGTCCCAATTGGCATCTTCGGTATAAAATTTAAGAGCAAATCCGCGTGGATCCCTTTCCGTATCCGCTGAGCCTTTTTCGCCACCCACCGTGGAGAAGCGCAACAAAACCCGGGTTTGTTTACCCACCTGGCTGAAAACCTTGGCACGGGTATACTGCGAAATGTCGTGGGTAACGGTGAATGTGCCAAATGCACCTGAGCCTTTGGCGTGAACCACTCTCTCCGGAATTCTTTCCCGGTTAAAATGTGCCATTTTCTCGTGTAGGATAAAATCCTGCAGCAGTAATGGACCGCGAGGCCCGGCACTTAAACTGTCTTCGTTGTAATAATAAGGAATGCCGGACGCTGTTGTTAATTTTTGCTGATCACTCATGTTACTGTTTTTGAAGGTTACCGGTTAATTGGTGCTGCAAAAATTAAACAAAAGCGTTCATTAGTCAAATTGATTAATTTTATGAATTCATAGATAATACCTATAAGATGACCCTGGTACAATTAACCTATATGCTTGCAGTTGATGAACATCGTCATTTTGCTTCCGCGGCAGCCAGTTGTTTCGTAACCCAGCCAACCTTAAGTATGCAGATCCAAAAGCTGGAAGAGGAGTTGGGTATCAAACTTTTTGACCGGAGCAAACAACCTGTCGTACCGACTGCAATAGGGGAGCTGGTCGTCTCCCATGCCCGCAGCGTGATGCGGGAAGTGAAGCACCTGGAAGATGTTATTAAGGAAAAACAGGGTCTGATAAATGGTGAGCTCAGGCTGGGGATCATACCAACCCTGGCTCCCTACCTGATTCCGCTTTTCCTGCCATCTTTCCTTGAAAAATACCCTGATGTACAGCTGAAAGTTAAGGAGATGACCACTGATAACCTGGTGGAACAACTCTTAAAGGGAAACCTCGACATGGGTCTTGTGGTTACCCCTCTTCACAACAATTCCATCCGTGAGTACCCGCTTTTTTATGAAGAAATGGTGGCATATGTTTCGCGCAAGAATGCCGCCTTTAAAAAAACGTACATGCTGCCGAACGATATCGATGTGCATGATTTGTGGCTGCTGGAGGAAGGTCATTGCTTCCGGTCACAGATGTTGAACCTGTGCGAGCTTCAGCGTGCGCATAAAGACCTCTTGCTTTTTGAATACGAAGCGGGCAGCCTCGAAACGCTTAAGAAGATGGTAGAGACCAACAGGGGGATAACCATTTTGCCTGAATTGGCAACTTTTGACCTGTCGTCCAGCCAGTTAAAGCTGGTACGACATTTTCGAAGCCCATCACCCATGCGGGAAGTTAGCCTGGTTACACCCAAAACATTTGTCAAGCAGAAACTTTTTGATGCCCTGAAAACCGAGGTGCTGAACAATGTTCCACCTAAACTCCGGAAGAATAAGGCGCGTAACCTGGTACCTGTCGAGGTTTGATCATAAGCTATCTGTTGCGGGCAGTGGCAATAACAGGGAATCAATGGTTTGCTGGTAGATATCTTTCCTTGTCAGGTCATTGTGGGTGCCTCCTTCGATGCGGATGAACTTATCGCCGGGTTTCAAAAAGGTTTCCAGTTTTTTTGCATTGGAAAAGGGTACCACCCCATCATCAGATCCCTGGAAAATGACAATGGGCATGCGTGTCTTTTGCAGGAATTCGTGTGTAGGTACTTTAAACTTTATCATCCTGTTCACCGGGTACAGGGGAAGGTAATGACTAAAAAGGGAAGGGATACTGTAATAGGGAGTTTCAAGTATCAGTAGCCGGGCCATATTGGAGGAAGCCAATTGTGCGGCTATGCCCGTTCCCAGGCTCTTGCCGTACAGAAGGATACTATCCGTTCCATAGGACCTCCTTGCCAGGCGATACAGCTGGCTGGCATAATCGTATAATCGCTTTTCTGTAAGTGCGCCGGTACTTTTTCCAAAGCCTGGGTAGTCGATCATCCACACATGATAACCCTGGCGGGTGAATATTTCCGTATATGGCGCGTACCAGGATATGTTTTTCCGGTTTCCATGAAAATACAGGACCACTCCCCGGGAGGACCTGCCTTGCCCTGTGGACAGGGTGTCCGGGTGAAACTGTACTATATTCAGATTGGAGGTTGCATCAAATGGGATGTTGATTTCATGGTGCGGCTGGCTCATGTCAAAATGATCCGATCGAAGCATTGGCTCCGGGTGGAAAAGGAATTTGTCCTGCAGGTAATAGACTCCTATTCCTACCAGCGCATACAATAATAACAGGACTTTAGCCCAACGGAAAAAAACTTTCATGGCCGCAAAGCTAAGACTTAGTATTTCAGTATATCACGGATAAAATTATGGTATTCTGGAAATGCCGGCAGGTTATTGTGTCCGCCGCCGTGTATACGGATCAGCGTGATCCGGGATGGATTGAGCCGCTGCAGTTTTTCTGAGTGTTTGATGGGGATAAGCCAGTCGCGTGTTCCATGGATGATATATGTGTGGCAATTTACGTGCCTGATCCACTTGTCTGTCCTGAGATGAAAACGCAATACCAACCTTACCGGAAGCATGGGTAGAAAGCGTTCCACCACTTTCCGGAAACTGTAATAAGGAGCGTCCAGGATAAGGTACCGGGGCCGGTTATCCGAAGCAATCCGGGTGGCAAATCCACTTCCCATACTTCTGCCGTATA
>CBFGLD010000300.1:0-3610 GCA_965649495.1 uncultured Flavihumibacter sp.
ATTGGATTTGTCTTTTTTATACCACCAGTCCCTTCCTGCTGAGGTGTAGGTTTGCCTGTAAGCCATTATTGGCTTTCAGTAAAACAAAACCAAATGCCATGAACAGGAAACAATTTGTAACACTTACCGGGCTGGGTGCAGCAGTTGCGGCAACCAGTGGGTTAGCGGGTTATGCCCACAGGATTTCAAACGACCCGGTTTTGCCGGGTTCCCTTAAGGATGAGCTGGCAAGGGCGAAGAAGGCCGTATATGTTCCTAACGGCAAAAATCGTTTCGAGGAAGAGCTGATGATCTGGGGTGTCATCCCGCTTCAGATCAAAGTATCGGGCAAAGACACGGATGGTTCCTTATTTGTTTTTGAGCACGCCAAGATGAGCAAGGGCGGGCCTCCCAGGCATTTCCACTTTGAACAGGATGAATGGTTTTATGCGCTGGAAGGAGAGTTTGCTTTTGAGGTGGGTGACGAAAAATTCAGGCTACGCCCCGGCGATTCCCTTTTTGCGCCGCGTATGGTTCCGCATGTGTGGGCCTATGTAGGCGACCAGCCAGGCACTTTGCTTTTGGCGGTTCAGCCGGCAGGATCCCTGGAAGAATTCTTTATACAAAGTTGCGGCATGAAAAGTCCGCCCACGCAGGAAGAAGCCGTGAAGCAGTTTGCTGCGCATGGTATGAAGGTGGTGGGACCTCCATTGGATGTGAGCCAGAACAAATGATTTTATTCGAGCTGCAGGATCCTTTCCGGGGATTGGTTGTCCTGGCTGATCCAGAGGCCAGGGGTTGCCTGGGAAAACTGTTTGAAGTCTTTCACCAGGTGCTGGTAATCTGTATAACCAAATAATAAGGCAACCGACAGCCAATCCTCCTCTGGATGCGCTTCTTTATATTGGTAGGCCTTGTAAAAACGAACGATACGGCTGTACAGCTTGGGTCCTACTCCCATTCTTTCCGTAAACCTGCGGTTAAACTGCCTGGGGCAAAGGCAGGCCTGCCTTGCCAGCCAGTCGAGCGAAAAGCGGCAGGGGTTCGTGAGGAGGCAGGTGGCTACCTTGTCCAGCAGGTGGGCATCAACTTTTAGTTTATTGATCTTGCTGATGAGGTAGTACTCCACCACTTCCAGCATATGCGCATAACCCAGGCAGTTGGCCAGCTGATCGTTTACGTCACTGATTTCATCGCCCAGTACAGCTGTTGCATCCAGCCAGTGATTGGTGAACTCACCAAGAGGAATACGCAGCAAACGAAAAAGTGCTCCCGGATGAAAGTGCACCCTCAGCATCAGGTATTCCGTTGACAGGTAAAAGTTGTACCGCGATACCTGCTGCCCGCAGATGGAAATGGCCGGCGCAATTTGTGCTTCCCCTGAAAGGGGATGGCGGAGTGTCAGGTTGCCTTTTGGTAAAAAGGTGATGGTGTGTTCCGGCTTGGGAGAATACGGTTTGTAGGGGATTACCTGGCCTTTATGAAATATGAAATGAGCCACCAGGTAATCCCTCACGTACTCCTGTAAAACCGGACTTGGTGCTATGTATTGATAAATCATAGCGCAGTTGGTTAACCATAAAGCTACAAAAAAGATGCCCCTTCGGTTACAGCCTGATTTTTACACCGCCGTTGACCACAAAGCCTTCCACCGGAGCATAGATGTCCCGGAATACAGGATTTGCGATGGTGCCGTCGTAAATGATATCGAAACGGGATTGCCGGGTATTGGTAAAGTTTTCAAGGTTGAGAAACAGGGAGAATTTCTCCCATAGCTTTTCGGCCATCAACCCGGTAATCCAATAGTCTTTACCAAAACTACCGTCATTGAGTGGTTGCCTGCTGAAATAATATGCTTCCAGTCCTATTTTCAGCTTCTCCTCCCTTTCATACATCAACACATTGTTGAGCCTGTGGCGTGCCGTTAAGGGCAGCCATTCCTGGTTGCCGGTAAAATGGGTACGGGCATCGGTGAAGGTGTAACCCACAAACAATTTGAAGTCGCCGTAGGTCAGTCGCAGGTTGGTCTCCATACCCTTTGTATCTATATACCCCGTGGAGTTTTGGAACTGCATGCTGCCACCGGGTGCATCCACCAGTACCAAAGGATGGTTCAGCCTGGTATAAAAGAACAAATGATTCAGGCTGAACCCAACATCCCCAATGCTGGTGCGGAAGTTTATGTCCCAGTTGCCGCCGATGGAGCGTTCGTTGCGGTTGATATTACTGTTAATGGGCAGGAGGTTCTGAAATTGGTCTCTTTCCGCTTCTTCGGTAAAGATGGTAGGGGTTTTATAGCCATAACCACCACCGATACGGGTAGTCAGTTTGGGAGTAACCCGGAACATTGCGGATATCCTGGGCAGGAGTTCAAATCCATAGTCGTTAACGAAGTCGCCTCGTAATCCTGTTTCCAGCACCCATTTTTCGGAAATAGTCCAGGCGTTTTGAATGAACATGCCATAAGTATTGAAGTGGTAATCCCGTTTCGGGTCCGCTGCCACACCTTGTTCTGCCAGATCATCGGTGAGCAGATTGGCGCCGACCACCCAATCCGATTGTTCCCCCTGCCGGGTCCAGGTAAGTTCGGAAAATGAGGACTGCTGCAAAGCATCAAAGGTGTAATCAGGAATGGTAATGACGCGGTCAAACCGGCTGTAGCTGTTTTTGAATTGCAGTGAGGAGTGGTCGTTCCAGTTGTGCGTAATACCCAATTGGGTAGTGATCCTATCGCTCTTATTTTTTTCATAGAATCCGGGATCACCATTTTTGATATAATCCATACTGCCGCCGGTACGATGTTCGGTAATATAGGTTAGTCCTATATCTGCGCTTGTGTTATTTCCGTACAAAAACAGTCTCGGATTCAGGGTGTAGCGTTCAAATTTCGGGATAGCGGTCAGTCCTATGCCGGCTGGGTCAAATGCTTTGTTGCTGTTGCGGGAAGCAAAAAGGGTGAGTCCTGCTTTTCCATAACGTTGGCTGTAAAAGCCGCTGAGATCCAGTCCACCGGCTGATGTGCCGTTAGCCAAAAAACTGATCTCCTTTTTTTCGCCTGGCGTTTTGGATACGAGGTTGACCAGGCCGGCGATGGCTCCTCCACCGTACAGGGTTGACGCTGCCCCTTTGATGACTTCAACCTGTTGTAAGTCGAGGGGGGCAATTTGCAGGATCGACAAGCCGCCGGAGAACCCCGCATAAAGCGGGTAGCCGTCTCGCAGCAACTGGGTGTAGCGTCCTTCCAGGCCTTGAATACGGATGCCGGCATTGAAGGAGGTGGCGGAGGTTTGCTGGGTTTGAATACCGGTGCTTTCGTTGAGCAGCATGCGGATATCGCCCGGTTTCATGTTTCCTTTTTCGGTCAGTTCTTCGCCCGAAATCACTTCCACCCGTGTAGGGATATTAGCGATGGTGCGACTGATACGAGTGGCTCTCACCACTACTTCTTCTTCCTCTTCCTCCTCTGCGTTCAACAGAACCAGGATGGCTGCACTGTCTGGTTGGGGCAGTTGGATGGTCAGTTCCTGTTCAGCCATGCCATTAAAGGAAACCAATTCTCGGTAGGTGGCTGCAGGCTTATCGGGGAAGGTTGCAATGCCTAGGCTATCGGCAATGGTGGACCTGTTAAGTG
>CBFGLD010000301.1:0-3601 GCA_965649495.1 uncultured Flavihumibacter sp.
ACCCTGGTAACTCCCCGTGGGGCAGGCACCGGGCTGAGCGGAGGAGCGCTGCCCCACCTGGGTGGCGTATTGCTGAGCACCGAAAGAATGAACAGCATCCTGGAGATCGATGACCGCAATTTGCAGGTGACCACCGAACCGGGAGTGATCACCGAAGTACTGCAGCAGGCGGTACGCGAAAAGGGCTTGTTTTACCCTCCCGACCCCAGCAGCCGGGGATCTTGTTTTATAGGTGGAAATATTGCCGAGAACAGCGGGGGTCCGAAAGCCGTTAAATATGGGGTGGTACGGGATTATGTCCTGAATCTGGAAGTAGTGCTGCCTGGTGGTGAAATCATCTGGACAGGTTCCAATGTCCTGAAAAATTCAACTGGTTACAACCTGACACAACTATTGGTAGGCAGCGAAGGCACCCTTGGCATTGTCACTAAGATAGTGTTGAAACTGATCCCGCATCCTAAGTATGACCTGTTGATGCTGGTTCCTTTCAATAACCTGGAAAAAGCGGTGGAAGCGGTGAGTGCCATTTTCCGGGCGGGTTTCGTTCCCAGCGGGCTGGAACTGGTGGAGATCGATGCCCTGAATATTGTGAGTGCATTTGTTGAGAGCTCGGCAGTTCCGGTGACACCGGGCACCGAGGCACATCTTATCATTGAAGTGGACGGCAACCACCTGGAAACCCTGATGGCTGAAATGGAAGCCATCGCCGGGTTGCTGTCAACTTTTGAATGCGGTGAGATCTACTTTGCCGAAGATGCAGCACAGAAAGCGGAATTGTGGAAGTTGCGGAGAAGAGCGGCCGAGGCAATTAAGATAGAGGGGTACACCATAGAAGAAGATACCGTGGTGCCCAGGGCAGAACTGCCAGCCCTGATCCGGGGCGTGAAAGCCATTGGCAGTCAATACCATTTCAAAGCAGTCTGCTACGGACATGCCGGTGATGGTAACCTGCATATCCGGATCAAAAAAGAAGGAACGGTCAACAGCCAGGAGGATCCCGAAATGCAGGAAGGATTGCGTGCTTTATTTGTCCTGGTGAAACAACTGGGTGGAACCATCAGCGGGGAACATGGGATTGGCCTGGTGCAAAAAGGATTTATGGACATCGTAATGGATGATACCCAGTTCATGCTGATGCGTGGCATTAAACAATTATTTGATCCCCGTAATATCCTGAACGCCGGAAAGATTTTTGATGTATAACCGATTAGCTATGAGAAAAATATGTTACCTCCTGCTGGTATGCTTCCTGGTTGGTGAAACCCGGACCATGGCACAGGACAGTACGGCCAATGAATCTGGGGCAAAAGAAAAAAAAGTGTTTGATAAGAGCCGCCTTTTTTTTGGCGGCAACTTCGGACTTGCTTTTGGTAACAGGACCACCCTGGTGAACATATCTCCCCAGGTAGGATATCGGTTCAATGATTACCTGGCAGCGGGGATGGGGGTAAACGGGCAATATTCAAGGTTCAAATACGACTTCAGCCGGCAGACCCTGGGAATTGCGGGCATGAATGTGTTCGGCAGATTTTACCCCCTGCGGCAGGGCTTCCTGCAGTTACAACCGGAGTTCAATTATATCTGGGGCAAATACGAGGACCTGACTTCCGATGCAGAATATTCGCTGAATGGTAAAGTTCGCCCCTCGCTGCTGGCCGGTGCCGGCGTGGTACTGGGCGGGATGGTGATCATGGCCCAGTACGATTTGCTGTATAAAGCATCCACACCCGAAAGTCCGGGCACCCCTTACGGCAACAAAGTATTTCTGAGTATCGGTTATTATTTCGGTAACCGCTGAACCCGTTAACTGATCTTGTTGAATAATTCAACCGGGTTATTGCAAAGGATGATCCTCTCTTCGAGGGGCTCATAAAGGAAGTTTTCTTTCTCGGCCTGGCGAAGGAATTGTATCAGGGAATTGTAGTATCCACCGCTATTGAGCAGGTAGATTTTTTTGTCGTGAATCTTCAACTGGTTCCAGGTCAGCATTTCGAAGAGCTCATCCATGGTGCCAAATCCCCCGGGTAGTATGATGGCTGCATCGCTCATTTCATACATCATCTTTTTTCGGCTATGCATATCGGGTACAATGGCCAGGTCCGTAAGTCCCCGGTGCTGTTGTTCCCATTCGGTCAGGATCCTGGGTATCACGCCCATCACTTCACCCCCATGTTGCAAAACCGCATCCGCGATGGTACCCATCAGTCCTTTTTTGCCGCCACCATAAACCAACCGGATATTCAACATGGCCAGTAACTTGCCAAGTTCTGCAGTGTGCTGCTGGAATATTGGATTTGCCCCCGCCTGTGAACCGCAAAAAACAGCTATGGCTTTTATATTCATAAGATTATTGTACTAAAGTAATTGTATTAACGATTATTTTGTGCCTATTTTATAAAAAACTTGCTTGTATCATGTCGTCTGTCTTGTTGTTCGGATTTGTAATTGCCTATTTTGTTTTGCTGCTGGTGGTGGCCTGGTACACTTCCCGGAATGCTAATAATGAAAGCTTCTTCATTGGAAATAAAAGTTCCAACTGGATGCTGGTGGCCTTCGGGATGATAGGGACCTCCCTCAGCGGGGTAACCTTTGTATCGGTTCCGGGTACCGTTTCCGTCAATGCCTTCACCTATATGCAGGTGGTATTCGGGTATTTCCTGGGATACCTGGTCATTGCTTATATCCTGTTACCTCTTTATTACCGGTTGAACCTCACCTCCATCTATCATTACCTCCAACAACGCTTCGGGTTCACCGCCTACAAAACCGGCGCCCTGTTTTTCATCATCTCCCGGACCATCGGGGCCACCGCCCGGCTTTACCTGGTGATCAACGTGATGCAGATCTTTATTCTCGATAACCTGGGGGTACCCTTTACCGTTACTTCACTGGTCATACTCCTGATGATTTTATTATACACTTTTGAAGGCGGCGTTAAGACCATCGTCTATACGGATACCCTGCAAACCAGTTTCATGTTACTGGGGCTGGTGGTCTGTATTATATATATCATGAATAACCTCGGATATGGGTTCGCAGCATCTATGGAAGCCCTTTCCCTGAAAGGATATACGGACATCTTTAATTACGATGTCAACAGCAAAGGCTTTTTCCTTAAACAGATCGTGGGCGGTGCCTTTATTACCATTGCCATGACCGGACTGGACCAGGAGATGATGCAGAAAAATATAAGCGTTAAAACCCTGAAGGACTCACAGAAGAATATCATGACTTTCAGTGTCATCATCGTGTTTGTGAACTTCCTGTTCCTGCTGCTGGGCGGGCTGCTGTATATTTTTGCGTCCCAGAAAGGAATCAATGTGGCCGGGGATGATTTGTTCCCCACTGTAGCCCTTAACTACCTGCCACCCGCTATCGGAATCATTTTTATAATAGCACTGATCTCGGCCCTTTTTCCCAGTGCAGATGGTGCCCTTACCGCCCTCACCTCCAGTTTCTGTATCGATATGCTGGGCATCAAAAGGAATCCATCCCTTTCGGAGCAGCAACAAAAACGCATACGGATGACCGTTCACCTGAGCTTCACCGTTATATTCATGCTCTGCATACTGGTGTTTAAATGGATCGACAACAAATCCAT
>CBFGLD010000302.1:0-3593 GCA_965649495.1 uncultured Flavihumibacter sp.
TACATGAAACAACTCTTATCACCAGCGCCACTCAACAGCTACCAACCGGGAATGGCACTGGTGCGGATCATCACCGGCTTGCTGATGGCCTACCACGGCTGGGAGATCTTTGATACAACTAAAATGGATGGGTATACGAAGTGGCTCACCGACCTCCGCTTTCCCCAGCCCGCATTGATGGCGTACCTGGGCAAGCTCGCCGAACTGGTTTCCGGCATCCTGCTGACGCTGGGACTCTTCACCCGCTTTGCCGTATGGCCGCTCATCCTGACCATGCTGGGCATTACTTTCGGCATGGGCAAAGGCAAAGTATGGTACGAAGACCAGCACCCGTTCCTGTTCGTATTGATCGGCATCGTTTTCTTCCTGGCAGGCGGGGGAAGATACAGCCTCGATCAAGCTTTTTTTGGAAAGAAATAACCTGCCGCAAAAGGTACAACCATGAGAAAACAAAAACACATTCAACATATCAGCCAGCCGGGATCCGTATTAGTAGCACACCTGATCCTGGTCTGGCTGCTTTTATTCTCGCACAACGCCACGGCGCAACAGAAGACCTACTGCAATCCCATCAACCTCGACTATGGGTATACGCCGATTCCTAATTTCTCGGAATGGGGGCGCCACCGGGCTACCGCCGACCCGGTCATTGTTACCTATAAAGGAGATTATTATCTCTTTTCCACCAACCAGTGGGGCTATTGGTGGAGCAGTGACATGGCCCACTGGAACTTCGTTTCCCGCCTCTTCCTGAAACCCTGGCACAAAGTGTACGACGAACTCTGCGCCCCCGCCGTTACCGTTATCGGCGATACCATGCTGGTATTCGGGTCCACCTACAGCAGCAATTTCCCGCTGTGGATGAGCACCGACCCCAAGGGTAATGTCTGGAAAGAAGCGCTGGACTCCCTCGAGATCGGAGGCTGGGACCCCGCCTTCTTTGCCGACGACGACGGCCGCTTTTATATGTACAACGGCAGCAGCAACGTGTACCCCCTCTATGGCATTGAGCTGGACCGCACAACCTTCCGCCCCAAAGGCACCCGCAAGGAGATGTACTTCCTGCAGCAATGGCGCTACGGATGGCAGCGCTTCGGCGAGTACATGGACAATACCTTCCTGGACCCCTTCATCGAAGGCGCCTGGATGACCAAACATAACGGTAAGTACTACCTGCAGTACGGTGCCCCCGGTACCGAGATGAGCGGTTATGCCGACGGCGTGGTGGTGGGCGATTCGCCCCTGGGGCCCTTCACCCCGCAGTCCGACCCCCTCAGCTTCAAGCCCGGCGGCTTCGCCCGCGGTGCCGGCCACGGCGCTACCTACCAGGACAACTGGAACAACTGGTGGCATGTGTCTACCATGAACGTAACCGTTAAGAACACCTTCGAACGCCGCAACGGCATCTGGCCCGCCGGCTTTGACGCCGATGGCATCATGTATTGCAATACCGCCTTCGGTGATTATCCCCATTACCTCCCTTCCGGGCAAGCCGACCACCTGCAGAGCCGCTTCACCGGCTGGATGCTGCTGAATTACAAGAAGCCGGTGACCGCTTCGTCTACCCTTGGAGGTTATCAGCCCAACAACGCGGTGGACGAAAGCATCAAAACCTACTGGAGCGCCAAAACGGGTAACAAGGGCGAATGGTTCCAGTCGGACCTGGGTGAACCCTCCACCATTCATGCGATCCAGCTCAACTATGCCGACCAGGATGCCGAATTCCTGGGCAAGCGTACCGACACCTACCACCAGTACCGCCTCCTCACTTCCAACGATGGAAAGAAGTGGAACCTGCTGGTGGATAAATCTGCCAACAAGAAAGACGTGCCGCACGATTATATTGAGCTGGACAAGCCCGTCCAGGCCAGGTTTGTCCGGCTGGAGAACATCCATATGCCCACGGGAAAGTTTGCCCTCTCCGGCCTCCGGGTCTTTGGAAAAGGAGCGGGACAAAAGCCCCCGGCCGTAAAGCAGTTCCTGGTGTTACGAACGGAGAAGGACAAACGCAGTGCCTACATCAAATGGCAGCCGGTAGACCAGGCCTATGCCTACAATATTTATTACGGCACCGATCCGCAGAAACTCTACAACTGCATTATGGTACACGATGCCAACGATTATTACTTTAAAGGAATGGACAGCCAGAAGACCTATTATTATACCATAGAAGCAATCAACGAAAACGGTGTATCAGAGCGGTACAAGACGCTTAAAGCCGAATAAAGCAACACCCACGGAAACAACAACCACGGGATAAAACAACAACTATGAACCGGAAATTAAATAAGTTATTGGGGCGCGACAGGAGTTTCCTGCTGATCGTTTCCCTGCTGGTGTTTATGATCTTATGTTTTGTTCCCAAAAGGGGAAGATCGCAGGTGCCACCCGCGGAAACCACCCTGCGGCCGCCCTTTTACCAGGATGTGATGGCCTTTGTAAAGCAGGACAGCATCCGCATGCCGCCCAAACATAAGATCCTGTTCATCGGCAGCTCTTCCTTCACCTACTGGAAGGATGTGGACAGTTATTTCCCGGGGCATACCATCATCAACCGGGGCTTCGGCGGCTCCTCCCTGCCCGATGTGCTGCGCTACCAGGAGCTGATGGTCTATCCCTATGAACCGGACCAGGTGGTGATCTATTGCGGTGAGAACGACATCGCCGCCAGCGATACCGTATCGGCGGAAACGGTCTATAACCGCTTCCTGCTGCTCTTCACCGACCTGCGGCATCGCTTTCCCGGACTCAACATCGTATATGTTTCCATGAAACCGAGTCCCAGCAGGATGCACATGCAGGACCGGGTAAAGGCAGCCAATACCATGATCCGTAATTTCCTGTCCACCAAAACCAATACCGGTTACGTGGATGTATATACGCCCATGCTCGGCGCCGATGGCCGTCCCCTGCCGGAAATATTCCTTTCCGACAGCCTGCACATGAATCCGAAAGGATATGTGATCTGGCAGCAAAAGATCAAACCCTACCTCTTGAATAAATAAGAATACCAGCAACCAACAACCGAAAACAAGTAAGCAACAACTAACAGGCATCTAAGCAACAACTAACCCGCAACCGGCAACGACAATCCCAAAACATTAATCTAAAACAGGAATCATGAGACCAAAGCATTCAGGAATGATCGGGTGGGTGATGGGCGCGCTACTGCTAGCGCCGGTATGTTTCCCCGCCACAGCCCAGGTGAAGCAGCCGGTACAGGTGAAGCAGCCGGCACCTAAGACCTATTCCGCCCCCTCGTCGGTGAACCCGGCAAAAATGAAAACCTTCATCGATGCGCTGATGAAAAAGATGACCACCGATGAAAAGATAGGACAGCTCAACCTGGTGGTGGGAGGCGAGGCCACCACCGGCTCGGTAATAAGTACCGGCGTGGAAGAAAAGATCAAAAAAGGACAGGTGGGCGGCATATTCAGCGTGTCTACCCCCCAGCGCATCCGCCGCGTCCAGGAGATCGCCATGAATAACAGTCGCCTTAAGATCCCCATCATCTTTGGTATGGATGTCATCCACGGTTACCGCACTGCCTTCCCGATACCGCTGGGACTGGCAGCCAGCTGGGACATGGAGCG
>CBFGLD010000303.1:0-3587 GCA_965649495.1 uncultured Flavihumibacter sp.
GCAATAATATATCCCAATACCAACGGCTGTTTCAGCATCCTGAAAATCAGGGTTGTGACAGCTGCTGCACCGAGAATTAAGGCAAGGTCTTTTATTAAAAGGGGTAAATGGGCCATGTCCGCAAATATCGGGGATGCAAGTTGCATTTCCGAAGAGGTCCTACTTTAATTTGGATACCAGTTTTTCCAGAACATAATAAACGGCCGGACAAAAACTGCTGTTCTTAAGCGTTAGTGGAATTCGCTTCAGGATCACATCTTCGTTGGTGTAAGGAAACCGTTCACAGTCGGAAGGCCTGTCTTCATAAATGCTGCAATAATTATCTTTTCCCAGGAAAGGACAGGGGGTGGAGCGTACTACATAGTCGCCATCCTCATCCAACCTAAGGTAAGTTTCAATGAAAGCGCTCTCCTTCATGCGGAGACTTTTACTGATTCTTTTGATATCGGTTGTCTTGAAGCGGGGAGAATAGTTCTTGCAACAGGCCGCACACTCCAGGCAATTGATCTTGCTGAACGCCTCCTCGTGGAGGTCGGGAAGTTCTTTCAATACCTTATTCTTGCTGGCCGACTGCAGGAAGCTTTTATAAATCTTTTGCCTTTCCGCCGACTTTTTTTGCCAGTTATGCAAAATGTCCGTCATGACCGCAAAGATAATCAACCGTTTGCCTAAAGGTTTAACAAACAGGCGTTAGTCTGACCGGCAAATTGTACCTTTGCGCATCCGTAAAAAGGTCAACCCGTCATATTATGAATTTATTCCAATTGCAGTCGAATGAATTTCTTGCCCGGCACATCGGCACTATTGCTTCCACCCCTGAAATGATCGCCGCCATCGGGGCTACCAGCCTGGATGAACTGATCGGCAAAACCGTTCCGGCCAGCATCCGAAAAGAGGATAAACTGGCACTTCCCGATGCTGTCAATGAGGCCCAGCTACTGAAGGAACTTAAGGAGATATCGCTCCGTAACAAAGTTTACCGGACTTATATCGGGCAGGGATATTACGATACGATTACACCCAGTGTGATACTTCGGAATATATTTGAAAATCCCGGATGGTATACCCAGTATACCCCTTACCAGGCTGAAATTTCACAGGGCCGCCTGGAGAGCCTGCTCAATTACCAGACAATGGTTAGTGACCTTACGGGACTTCCCATGTCAAACGCATCCTTGCTGGACGAAGCCACTGCGGCAGCAGAGGCGATGAATATGTTCTTCCATCACGTAAATCGGACTGAGCAGATCAGCCAGCCCCGGTTCTTTGTAGATAATGAAATTTTTGCCCAAACCAAAGACCTTCTGATTACAAGGGCCACTCCCATAGGCATTCAATTGGTCTTTGGAGATTACAAGTCCGCAACGATCGATCAAACTTTTTTTGGTGCGCTGGTACAATATCCCAACGACAAAGGCAGTATTGAAGATTATCGTTCTTTTATTGAACAACTCCACTCCGTAGGTGGCTATGTTGCGATGGCTACTGACTTGTTAGCCCTTACCCTGCTTACCCCTCCAGGCGAACTGGGTGCCGATGTAGCTTTCGGTTCGGCCCAACGCTTTGGTGTTCCCCTGGGTTATGGCGGACCGCATGCGGCGTTCTTCAGCGCGAAAGATGATTTCAAAAGGGCACTGCCGGGAAGGATCATCGGTATCAGCATTGATGCCACCGGGAAACGTGCCCTTCGCATGGCCCTCCAAACCCGCGAGCAGCATATCAAGAGAGAAAAAGCTACCTCCAATATTTGTACTGCGCAGGCGCTGCTGGCCAATATGGCCGCCATGTACGCGGTATACCATGGTCCGGATGGACTAAAAAATATTGCCATGCGGGTGAGCCTGCTCACCCGGACGCTGGCGCATGACCTGGCTGCGTTGAATTTCAGGATAGTGAATGAAAATTATTTTGATACCCTTACGGTTTATGTGGACGATACAGCAGCGGTAAAAGCAGCTGCCCTCGCAAACAACATGAATTTCCGGTATATTGATGGCAATCATGTCGGCATTTCACTGGATGAAACCACCACCCAGTCTGACGTGCTGGATATTGTAGGTGTTTTCGCAGCAGTAGCCGGTCAGTCTACGGCCAGCACCAGCTTTGACAATGAAGCAGCGTTGGAGAATATCCCATCAGCGCTTACCCGTACCAGTGAATACCTGACGCACCCTGTATTTAACATACACCGGAGTGAAAGCCAGATGATGCGTTACATGAAAATGCTGGAGAACCGTGACCTCTCCCTTAACACATCTATGATATCACTGGGTAGCTGCACCATGAAGCTTAATGCTGCTACGGAAATGATGCCACTGAGTTGGAGTCATTACAGCCGCATTCATCCATTCGTACCTGTTGACCAGGCCGAGGGATACCAGCATATCATTAAAGAATTATCTCATTACCTGAATGTTATTACCGGACTGGATGCCTGCAGCATGCAGCCAAACAGCGGTGCACAGGGTGAATATGCCGGCTTACTGACCATCCGTAATTTCCACCTGGCAAATGGCGACAGTCAGCGTAATGTTATGCTGATTCCCATTTCAGCACATGGCACCAATCCTGCTTCAGCGGTTATGGCCGGGATGAAAGTAGTGGTGGTGAAAGCTTTGGAAAATGGGTACATCGATGTGGAAGATTTTAAAGCAAAAGCAGCCCAGCACAGCGCGAACCTGGCTGGCACCATGATCACCTACCCCAGCACTTATGGCATATTTGAAGAGAGCGTAAAGGAGATCTGTGACATCGTTCACCAGCATGGGGGACAGGTGTATATGGATGGCGCTAATATGAATGCGCAGGTGGGACTTACCTCACCGGGTTTGATCGGAGCGGATGTTTGCCATCTCAACCTGCACAAGACTTTTGCGATTCCGCATGGCGGTGGTGGTCCTGGCATGGGACCGATATGTGTGAAGCAGCACCTGGCCCCTCACCTGCCCGGCCATTGGTCCACCTCCGGTTCCGGGGGTGCTACCGGTGCGGTATCAGCAGCTCCATATGGGTCAGCATCCATTTTACTGATCAGCTACGCGTATTGCCGCATGTTAGGAGCAGATGGACTGAAAAAGGCTACGGAGCATGCCATCCTGAATGCCAACTATATGAAAGTAAGGCTGGAAAAAGCCTATTCCATACTCTATAACGGCAGTAACGGAACCTGTGCGCACGAATTCATTGTAGACCTTCGTCCCTTCAAATCCAGCGCCGGCGTGGAAGCGGAAGATGTTGCGAAGCGGTTGATGGATTATGGTTTCCATGCCCCCACCCTGAGTTTTCCTGTACCGGGCACCATTATGATAGAACCAACGGAAAGTGAAGACAAGGCTGAACTGGACCGTTTCTGTGATGCACTCTTATCGATACGCGAAGAGATCGCAGCAATAGAAAATGGCATTGCAGATAAAGTTGAAAATCCGCTCAAGCATGCCCCCCATACACAGGAGGTGATCACGGCAAATGAATGGAACCGGCCTTACACCCGTCAGCAAGCCGCTTTCCCACTGGACTACGTGAAAGAAAATAAATTCTGGCCGAGTGTTAGCCGGGTCAATAATACTTACGGCGATCGCAACCTGATC
>CBFGLD010000304.1:0-3579 GCA_965649495.1 uncultured Flavihumibacter sp.
CCGGAATGATGAATCCATTTCCACTGGCACGGTTGGCATAATTGCGTTTGTCGGCAGCAAGCCAATCCTTTGCCTGGATAAATTCCATATTCAGTTTATAGGCAAACTTGTCTTTGATATTCTCGGCCCAGCGTACAGCCCAGTTATGATAGCTGGAGGCATCACGGTAACGGCTGTCCGTATTCATGATCCCCTCTTTTACCTGGAAGGAAAGACCGGTATATTTAAAAGGATTCTTACTGGTCATCAACAGGGTTCCGTTCATACCACCCGGACCATAAAGTGCAGAAGATGCACCGGGCAGGAGTTCGAGGTTGTCAACATCCAGTTCTGATACGCCGATGATGGCACCCACGGAAAAGTTAAGTCCCGGTGCCTGGTTATCCATCCCATCAACCAACTGGTTGAAACGCGTATTACCGCTTCCTGCAAATCCACGTGTGGTTGGTGTTTTAAAAGTTAATGATGATGTTACAACATCCACACCCTTTAAGCTTCCCACAATATCATAATAAGTAGCAGAAGGAGCGATGCGTATTGCAGCGCTGCTCACCCGCTCAATAGAAACCGGCGACTCCAGGATCCTTTCCGGAACACGGCTGGCAGATACTACCACTTCCGTTCCCAGTGATGAAGAAGGTGAAAAACTGATGTTTACTACCTGTCCGCCATCATTCACCACTACTTCCTGTGATTCAAAACCAATGGAAGAAAAGACGAGTGTGAAAGGAGGCTTTTGAGAGGTATTGAGGGTGAAATTCCCTTTTTCATCTGTAAAGGTTCCGGAACTTGTTCCTTTGATGGTTACAGACACGGCTGGTACCACATCCTGGTTCGAACTGTTTTTTACATTACCCGTTATGGTTACAGTTTGGGCAATAGCAGCAATCGAAAAGAATAGGGCCAACAGCAGGGACGCAAAATAGCTGTAGCTTTTTCTCATAGCAAGCATTTTAGGTGTGTTAATCTAGGGGCAAAATAAGGATTTATTGCATCCGGCAAATTTTTTTAGGGCGCGGGATGGTAACTTTGTTTTATGGCACAATTTCAATTCCCCGAACAAACTGCATTTTATAAAGGAAAGGTCCGTGACGTTTATACTATCGGCGACGATATCCTGGTTATGGTTGCCTCCGACCGGATCTCTGCTTTTGACGTTATCCTTCCTGAACCCATCCCATATAAAGGACAAGTATTAAATCAAATTGCTGCATATATGCTGGAGGCCACGGCAGATATTTGTCCCAATTGGCTGCTCTCCGTTCCGGCCCCCAATGTTTCTATCGGTAAAAAATGTGTCCCTTTTAAAATAGAGATGGTGGTGAGGGGAAACCTCACGGGTCATGCATGGCGCACCTACAGCGCCGGAAAGCGTTTACTCTGCGGCGTTAGTATGCCCGAAGGCATGAAAGAAAATGATTACTTCCCCACGCCCATTATAACGCCATCAACCAAGGCGGCGGAGGGTCATGATGAAGACATCTCCAAAGAAGATATCATTGCCCTGGGGCTTGCCAGTGCCGAGGACTGGAATACGCTGGAAAATTATACACTGGCACTCTTTGAGAGAAGAAAAGAAATTGCCGCCAGACAGGGATTGATACTGGTAGATACAAAATATGAGTTCGGAAAAATCGGCGATACTATTTACCTGATGGATGAGATCCATACGCCCGATTCGAGCCGTTATTTCTATGCCGATGGTTTTGAAGAAAGACAGTCGAAAGGAGAAAAGCAAAAACAGCTCAGCAAGGAATTTGTGCGCGAATGGTTAATAGCGAATAACTTCATGGGTAAGGAAGGGCAGACAGTTCCGGCCATGGAACCCGATTGGATCAATACCATCAGCAAGCGCTATATTGAACTGTATGAGCAGGTGATCGGTAAAAAGTTTGAGCCCCGGAAACTTAGTGATGAGGAAACAAGGAAAGCCATCATGGAGGCGTTGAGCCAACTATAACCTTAAAACAAACAATTATGTCAGCAGACACCCTATTCCGGATAAGCAGCAGCCTTGCCCTGATCGGTTGGATACTGCTGCTGGCATTTCATAAAACCTTGTGGATCGGTAAGGTACTAACGGGCACCATCATTACTATTTTTGCATTGATGTACACGGGGCTTATCGCTACCAACCTGGGAGCTTTCCAGGCCGATAGTTTTAACTCCCTCAATAATATTGAAAGCCTGTTCCGCAACAGGTATGCACTGCTGGCAGGATGGATCCACTATCTTGCCTTTGATCTGTTCACCGGAATATTCATTGTGAACGATGCACGTAAAAACGGAATCGGGTTCTGGCCCCTCCTGCCCTGTCTTTTCTTTACATTTATGCTTGGACCATTCGGACTCTTGCTCTACCTTGTATTGCGCTGGTACCAGACCCGGTCCTATTTCATTGATGCAGAATAAACAGGCATGATCAATTACGCCACTACCAATGTTTCGCCCATAAGAAAACTGCAGTTGCAAGCAAAGAGCAGGAACCCCCTACTCTATTATTTTGGCCTGCTGACTTTAGCAGGAGCGGCCGTTTGCGGGGTGATGATTCTCACAACATCCGGGCAGATACTTGGCATCAATGCCTATATAAAACCCTTTAAATTTTTTATCTCCATCAGTATACTTTCTTTTACACTCACCTGGTTATTGGTATATCTCAAAAACCAGCGGGCGGTAAAGATCTATAGCTGGGTAACCGTGCTGACGCTGGTGCTGGAACTGGTTATCATAACCGGGCAGGCGGCAAAAGGTAAACTATCGCATTTCAATACCAGCACCCCTTTTGATATCGCGCTGTTCAATGCAATGGGTATTGCTATTTTAATATTTACTTTATGGACCCTATCCATTACCGTTCGATTTTTCCGGCAGAAAGATTTTCCGCTATGGATGAGCGATGGCTATAAATGGGGAATAAGGCTGGGCTTTCTCTTCTTCGTGATCTTCGCTTTTGAGGGGGGACAAATGGCCGCACTGCTCCGGCATAGCATAGGTGGTGAAGATGGTTCAGCCGGACTCCCATTGGTCAACTGGAGCAGAACATCCGGCGATCTTCGGGTGGCACATTTTTTCGGCATGCACTCATTGCAGTTGCTGCCAATGCTAGGATATTATTTCTTCCCGAAAAAAACCACGCTTATCATCATGGCCTTTACCTGGCTGGGTTTTGTAGTGCTGCTCTACTGGCAGGCATTAAAAGGATTCCCGCTAATTCCGTAGCTTTCGTTCATCATGAAAAAACTGATCTATATTTTCGGGTATGCATTATTGTTAATGCAGGGAAATTTATATGCACAGGAACTCATTGCGCTGGAAGGCAGGGCTGGTATAAGTTTCAGGGGACTATCGGTAGTTGACGACCAGGTAGTTTGGGTGAGTGGCAATAAGGGAACTGTGGGAAAAAGCATTGATGGGGGCAAAAGTTTTGAATGGATGGTAGTAGCCGGCCAGGAGACCCGTGATTTCCGTGATATCGAGGCTTTTGATGAAAAAACGGCGATCATACTTGCGGTAGATTCTCCCGGTATCGTATTACGCACTACTGATGGCGGGCAGCATTGGGAGCAGGTATACCGC
>CBFGLD010000305.1:0-3572 GCA_965649495.1 uncultured Flavihumibacter sp.
CCATTCCACCCCGCCAGATCGCCAACGGTATCATGGACGCATACTCCCACGTGCTGGAGCAATATATGACCTGGCCTTCCGGCGCCCTGCTGCAGGATCGTATCGCCGAAAGTATCCTCCAGACCCTGGTAGAGATCGCTCCCATTATCATGAAAGATCCGGCCGATTACCAGGCGGCATCCAATTTCATGTGGAGTTGTACCATGGCCCTGAATGGACTGATCCAGAAAGGCGTACCCACCGACTGGGCAGTGCATGCCATGGGCCATGAACTGACTGCCCTCTACGGCATCGACCACGCCCGCACCCTGGCAATTATCACTCCAGGTCATTTCCGCTTCAATTTCGACCGGAAAAAGGAAAAGCTGGCCCAGTATGCCGAACGGGTTTGGGGTGTCAGAGAAGGCAGCCTGGAGGGCAAGGCAGCCGCCGCCATCGAAAAAACCGAACAGTTCTTCCAGTCGCTCGGTATCCAAACCAGGCTTTCTCAATACACCGATCAATTCCAGGGCACGGCAGAAAAGATCGCCGACCGCCTGGCACAACGACGCTGGACCCGGCTGGGTGAGCACAAGGACCTGGGACCCGACCAGGTAAAACAGATCGTAGAGAGTTGTTACTGACCTGTCAGCTCCTTACATACACCCCCACCCGTTGAGTGCGTTGATTATCTTTGCTTCATGAAATACACCCAACCGCAGTGGGACGATACTATAGTTGCCCTTGCCACTCCACCGGGAGTAGGAGCCATCGGCGTGATCCGCCTCAGCGGCCCCTCCGCCATTTCCATTGTTGATGGGCTCCTGCCTGCACGCCAACTGCAGCAGCAGCCCTCCCACTCGGTGGTGGTGGGACTGTTGAAAGAAGGGGGGCACGCCATCGACGAGGTGGTGGTAACCCTGTTCAAAGGACCCCGGTCCTATACCGGCGAAGATGTCGTTGAGATCTCGGGGCACGGCTCTCCGTATGTCCTGCAGCAGATCATTGATGCCTGCATCCGCAACGGCGCCCGGCTGGCAAGGCCCGGTGAATTCACCCAGCGGGCCTTCCTGCACGGCAAGCTCGACCTGGCACAGGCTGAAGCGGTGGCCGACCTCATCGCCGCTAACACCGCCGCCTCACAAAAGAATGCCCTCCATAATATCCGCGGTGGTTTCTCCACCGAACTCAAAGCCTTGCGGGAACAACTGATCAGCTTTTCCGCACTCATTGAACTGGAACTCGATTTCAGCCAGGAAGACGTGGAATTCGCCGACCGCTCCCAACTCTACCACCTGGTAACCGGTGCCCTGGACCGGGTGAGCAAACTAGCTCACAGCTTCCGGCTGGGCAATGTTATCAAAAACGGGGTCAGCGTGGCTATCGTGGGTAAGCCTAACGCGGGCAAGAGCACCCTGCTCAATACCCTGCTGAACGAAAACCGCGCCATCGTCAGTGAGATCGCCGGTACCACCCGCGATACCATTGAAGAGATCATCAATATCGACGGTATCCTGTTCCGCTTCATCGATACCGCCGGCATCCGCGAGCACACCACCGATACCATTGAAAGCATCGGTGTGGAACGCAGCCTTCAGAAAATGCGCCAAGCCGATGTGGTGCTCTACCTCTTTGACGCCAATACCCTGCCGGCCCAGGAACTGCTGGCGATGAAAGAGGAATTGGAGCGCAACGGCTTTCAGTACCTGTTGGTGGGCAACCAGGTAGATAAAGGGGAGGAAGCGCTGATGCGCGACCGTTATGCCATCGCAGCCCCCGTTATTTTAATTTCGGCTAAGCTGGACCGTCATATCGAAGTGCTGCGGGAAAGGCTGGTGGATATGGTGCTGCAGGGAAGCGTGGGCACAGAAGACACCATCGTCACCAATGCCCGGCACTACCACGCCCTGCAACAAATGCTGGCCAGCCTGCAGGACATCCGTAATGGTCTCGACAACAAGATCCCCGGCGACCTGCTGGCCCTAGACATCCGCCGCTGCCTCCACTTCCTGGGCGAAATAACCGGCGAAGTGAGCAACGAAGACCTGCTGGATTATATCTTCAGCAAGTTCTGTATCGGGAAGTGACCCTTTCTGTTCTTACCGCTTTATCGTTCCTTACTGTACCACAATTTTTTTGGTAGTAAGCTTCATTCCCTGACGTACGGTCAAAATATACACTCCGCTCCGGAGCTTATTGCCCAGTGCCACCTGTCCGCTGCTTCCCTGCGACAGGGTTTTTGAAAACAGGACACGGCCAGACAGTTCCGTGATCTGCAGCTGCAACGATCCTGTGGAAACAATGGATGCGGGTAACATCAAGGTCAACGGGCTGCCTTCCCTTACAGGGTTCGGGAACAACCGGATGGCATCCAAGCCTGCCTGCTCCCGCTCAAGGATAACCGAAGACGGCCCGGTTGCCTGACCCGTAATTACCACCGGCTCCTGGAGTGCATCCACTGCTCTCAACACGATCTTGTCAATGAACGGCGCGTCACTTCCGGTTGCTCGGAAAACAAGGCTGTTACTCCCTTGCAGGAACTCCACCTCTATCGTTTGAACCCTGGTCACTCCTCCTTCAAAACACCAGTTGCCCGTGGCCAGGAAAGTGGGAGTACTAATCACCTGCTCGTTCAACAGGATCGCCATAGTGCGATCCACCTTGGAAATATAATGGATGTCCACAAGATCCCCGGTTATGCGGCCAGCTACCAACCCGGTAAATCTGAGATCTTCCCCATACCACTGGTGGAACTGAATGCCAATGCCAGCCTGCAACAGAATCCCATCTGGGAATAATGATTTTCCATCCCCGGCCCCGGCCGGGGATGGTTTCTTCTCACTGCTGCTCCCGTTTATTCCTCCGGCACCGCTCACTGCAATAAAGGACCTCATTCCATACAGATGCCCATTTTTTTCTCCAGGTGAAAGGCCGATGGCAAACCTGGCAGATCCGGGTAGGAAGGTTTTCTTTCTTTACTGTTTTCATCGCTACCATTATTGCGCTACAAACGTGTATGTTTTTCCCGGCTCCGTGCCGATGTCGTACTGAAGAGTCTCTTTGATGGCAATCAGCTGAATAGTGGCTTTAGGTGAAACCAGGGGATCGGGCGTATCCGCCACATAAAAAAATGCATTGCTGTTAGGGCCCGATGCTGCAACAGGATTTTTTCCGTCGCTGAACTTCAGCGCATGCGGCACTCGTAGCCGAAGGTTGCCGCCCAGCTTTGACCGGATGCTAACCTTAGCAATCTTCCCGTCGCTCCATTCCATGCTTACGAGTTCGAATACTCCCCGGGCACGCAAGCCACTAATGCTGCCAGTGCGCCAGGTATCCGGAAGCGCGGGAAGCAAATGCAGGGCACCATCGGAACTTTGCATCAGCATTTCTGCCATACCCGATGTGCAACCGAAATTTCCATCGATCTGAAAAGGGGGATGTGCGTCGAACAGGTTATTGTAGGTGCCGCCGCCACCCTCATTGGTTCCTACCGGCGTCAACTGATCCTGGATCAGTTTGTAGGCATGATTGCCCTCGAGCATCCGGGCCCCCCAGTTCACCTTCCACCCCATACTCCAGCCCGTGGAGATATC
>CBFGLD010000306.1:0-3525 GCA_965649495.1 uncultured Flavihumibacter sp.
GGTATAATGATGCACCAACTGCTCCACCACCTGGTCGATCTCCCCCAGGTTTTTACCCATCCGCTCCAGGTCCGGCCCGTATTGCTGCAGGCAGTAATCCAGGTGGGGCAGGTAGACCAGGGTGAGGGTGGGGTCGTATTTTTTATCGGTATACAGGGTGGCGTCAGCGATCCACTGCGTGCTGCTGCTATCGGTTGCCGGCCCCCAGAATTTAAAGAGCGGAAACTGTCCCAGCTCACGCTGCAGCTCATCGCGCAGGCCAGCGGGGTGCGAATAACAATCCGGGATCTTGCGGCCATCGGCCAGGTAATTGGGCCTCGGGGTAACCGAATAATCGGCCCCTGAGTACATATTGTACCACCAGAACATTTTGGATACGGTAAAAGAGGGATCCTTTTTTTTAGCGCGCTCCCAGATCTTTTCAGCCAGCACCAGGTGGTTGGACTGCTTCCAGAATTTGATCTCCGCATCGGTGCGGTCGTACCAGCCGTTGCCTACAATGCCGTGTTCCGAGGGCCATTTGCCGGTAAGCCAGGTACTCTGCACCGCGGTGGTAACAGAGGGCAGCATGGGGGCAACGGTATGCAGGCCTTTCTGTGCGCAGTAGCGTTGCAGGAAAGGGGTGTACTGCCCTACCAGGGCAGTGCTCAGTCCAACGATATCAATGACGACGGTCTTTTTCATAGTGCTAAAACTTGTTTTACCCAACTCAGTTCTCGGATGATAGAATCCTGCAGGGGCAGCCGCTGATCCGCCGGCAGCACTTCCCAGGTATAGGTCTCCACTTCCAGGTGGTTACTCAGGGGCTGCAGCCGGTGCGCCAGCAGGCAATCGGTTATCTCGGACTGGGTGGAGGCCAGGGCACCGAACCGCTCCAGGAACACGGGAACATGGAAATGGGCCCTCCACTCGGTGGTTTCAGGGTCGTCGCCATTCTCCAGCGCTTCGGGCAGGTCGGGATAGGTGTGCAGGGATCCGTTGCGGTGGCGCGCCACCACCTGGTGCAGGTAGGTGGGTTCGTTCAGCTCCCGGAATGCCTGGATCACCGGCTGCCGGGCCTCAGCTGCCGCCGGCATGTCTGCCCGGAGGGCGGCGCTGACCTGTATCTTCCCGATGCGGAAGCCAAGGCTGTCCAGATCGCGGAGAAAGCGTTCGCGGTCTTCATAGCTCACCGCAAAATGGCAGATATCGTAACAGAGCTGCAGGTGATCCCGTAGAACCCGGCCCGCTGCTTCTTCCGGTATCCCCAGGGAGGCCGACAGGAAGGGGATGCCTTCGGGCAGCAGCCAATCGCGGCACCACCCCAGGAATTCGGCACCCGTTGCCAGCAGCCCGTCGGGCTCGGGTTCTATGTCCAGGTGGATGAAGCGCCCGGTCTCCTGGCGGAGCCGGAACAACGCTTCCACCAGTTCCAGGATATGGCGGGTGGAGGTTTTCCTGGCCTGCCGTAGGCCGGCACCCGCATACCAGAAGCGGTAGCCCAGGGGCGAAGTGGATATCCCGCCGTCCATCCCTTCGGGCAGCAGCACCGCCAGGATCCGCGCCAGCCGCAGGGTATAGTCTACCCGCTGCCGGGTGGTCCAGTCGGGTGCGTGCACCTGGTCTTTGACCACCGTATGATGGAAATCCCCATAAGGGAAACCGTTCATAGTGAAGACATAACAATCCTCCTGCTGCAGCCAGTCTTTAAAACCCCGCAATGCGGCGGGCTCCGACAACTGCAGGCTGGCGGTATTCGACAGCCGCAGCCCGATGCCGAAGGGGCGGTCTGCCGCCACCGCAGCCTTGATGCGCGGAACATACTCCTGCAACTGCTCCAGGTGGCGGGGCCAGGTTTCACCGGCATGGATATTACTGCAATAGGTGAGCTGTCCAAAAGGTGTCTGCATGGTTCAATATTATTGGTTGTTCAGCCACTTGCCCGCCTGTACCAGCAGGCGGGTTTCCAGCTCATGCACTTCCACGCCCTTGCCGATGGCTTCCAGCAGCATGATGGTGAGGCGGCCGCCCAGGTGTTCGCGGAACTCGTTGAGGCCCTGCACCAGCGGACTGTCATCCCCGCTGATTTCCATGAGGGGATGGGTGATTTCGAAGCCGAGGGTTTTCAATACCTCCACCACCCGACGGCCCGAAGCTTCCTCCAGCCTGCCGGAGAGCACCGAATACGCCGTGTCCAGGGCGATGCCCATGGCTACGGCTTCGCCGTGACGAACCGAAAAACCGGAGAGCTGCTCCAGCTTGTGGGCACTCCAATGGCCGAAGTCGAGCGGCCTGCTGGACCCCATCTCGAAGGGGTCTCCGCCGGCGATATGTTCCAGGTGCAGCTGCGCACAGCGGTATACCAGGTGGTCCATGGCTTCCGCATTGCGGTTAGCCAACGCCGTGGCTTCTTTCTCGAGCCACTCAAAAAAGCTGCGGTCTTTGATGAGCGCCACCTTCACCGCTTCGGACATCCCCGAGCGGTACTCTTCCAGCGAAAGGGTTTCCAGGAAGCCGCTGTCGTTGAAAACGGCCACGGGTGGCGCGAAGCTTCCCAGGAAATTTTTCTTCCCGTAAAAGTTGATGCCGTTCTTGACGCCCACGCCCGAATCGTTCTGCGATAACACGGTGGTGGGGATGCGGATATGCCGGATGCCGCGGTGGGCGATGGCGGCGGCAAAACCCGCCAGGTCCAGCAGCGAGCCCCCGCCGATGGCCACCAGGTAAGAATGGCGGTCGATGCCATAGTGGTTAACGGCATCGAGTATACGCTGCAGGAGACCCAGGTCGTTCTTGGCGGGTTCGCCCCCTGGAACCACCAGCAGGTCATCGATCAGTTGGAATCCCGGCAGGGCATCCAGGTATGCGCGCACCTGCTGTGGTAAGGATGGATGGCCAGCCAGCATGCCTTCGTCCAGCACCAGCAAAAGTTTGCGGGTAACGCCGACGGGCTGCGACAGAAAGAAGTTGCGCAGCACCGGGTTGCTGGTACCAAAGAGTTCACGCGTGAAATACAGGGGGTATTCAAAGCGAACGGAAAACTGTTGTTGTAAGGTGCGGTCCATGTGATAATAAGGGTCCTTTGATTGGTCAGGTGTCAGGTCACTGCAAATAGTTTGGCCAGCAGTATCGACAAAGGTAATAAAGCCAGCACGAGAACGGCGAAACCAATATTACCGGTAGCGGCCACCCAGGCAGCATTCATGACGATCAGCGCCAGCACCCCATACTTGACGGCCTTGCCGATGCGCGGACCTGCCGGCTGCCGGATGGCCTGCAGCAGCGGGGGGAATACCAGGGCGGCAAAGAGCGCCACCAGGATAGCGGCAGGCAGGAGTTGCTGCCTGTTGGCGGCAAAACCCAGGATGGCGGCCATCACCAGTAGATATAAAAGGGCGGCGAACCACAGGATGACAGAACGGCCGCCGTGCACTTCTCCCCTGCTGATCATGGTGATGGCAGCGATGTAAACTACCGGTACCAGGGCCAGCCACCAGAGCTGCCCTACCATGGCGGGGACTATGCTGATGCCCAGCAAGAGGTTGA
>CBFGLD010000307.1:0-3516 GCA_965649495.1 uncultured Flavihumibacter sp.
GGCGCGTATTCAAACGGAGGGAAAAACGTACAGCCATGACCTGGGCCAGGAGCTGGACCTGGTAGTTGCCAAAGGCATCAACAAGTATTCAAAACTGGAAGGTGGGTTGAGTTTATACCGGACCACACCCAGCATCAATTTTATAAAAAACAGGGGAGATGCCCGCTTGATTCAACATTGGATCTGGCTCAGCCTGAATGTTACACCCCGCTTTTTTAAAACTAAATTCTAATCAACAAAACAATACCATGATTTACAAAACAATGCTTGGAGTCATTATCGCAGGCGCCTTATCCCTGGTGTCGTGCAGATCGGGAAATGAGCCCGGAGGCAGGTCCGCCGCTGCCATTGATATGGTGGCCGAAGGAGAACCCGAAGTAGCCACCCTGACTATTGCTCCGAATGTTCCGCCTCCCATTGGAAACCGGGGTGCAAAAAATCTGATCGTGAACCTGGAGACCACCGAAATAGAAGGGATCATCGCAGACAGTACCAAATACACCTTCTGGACCTTCAACAATGCAGTGCCCGGTAGTTTTATCCGTGTTCGGGAAGGCGATGAAATTCTGCTGAATTTAAAAAACGCCTCCAACAGTGTGTTGCCCCATAATATTGACCTGCATGCCGTCAACGGTCCGGGTGGCGGAGCCGAAGCCACTTCAGCACCTCCGGGCAAAGAGGCGAGTTTCAGATTCAAAGCATTGAACCCCGGATTGTACGTATACCATTGCGCGGCTCCTCCTGTACCCATGCACATCGGAAACGGCATGTACGGCCTGATACTGGTGGAACCGGCGGGGGGACTAAAAAAAGTAGACCGCGAATATTATATCATGCAGGGCGAGTTCTATACCAAAAACAAAACCGGAGTAGCCCGCCTCCTGGAATTTGATAACGACAAAGCCGTGGATGAAAATCCGGATTTCGTTCTGTTCAACGGGAAAAAAGGATCCATGCTCGGCAAAGGAATGCTGGAGGCCAAAGTGGGTGAAACCGTTCGCCTGTTCCTCGGAAACGGCGGTCCCAACCTGACGTCTTCTTTCCATGTTATTGGTGAAATCTTCGATAACGTTTACCTGGAAGGCGGCACCACCGTAACCCATAATATCCAGACCACCATGATACCAGCAGGCGGGTCTGCCATTGTGGAATTCAAAGTAGAAGTTCCCGGCGAGTATGTAATTGTGGACCATTCCCTTTCCCGGGCATTTAATAAAGGGGCGATCGGTAAACTGAAAGTAACAGGGGAGGAAAATCCCAAAGTATTTGCACACGGTAAGGAAGCGGATAAAAAATAATCACAGCTGATGGTATATCATTTCCTGATAGGGATCCTGGTTCTTTTTGCTGGTTGCCGGCAAGGGCAGCAAGAATTAAGTATGCTGAAACCAGCAGAAAGGATGGAACTCAGGCCGGTTAATCCTTCCGTTAAAATGGTTTATATTCCCGGTGGGGAGTATAAACCATTTTATGGATCCAATACAGAACTGGTAGCTGTAAAACCTTTCCTGGTAGATGAAAGGCCGGTCACCAACCAGGAATACCTGGAGTTTGTGACCGTAAATCCACAATGGCGGAAATCGGAGGTAAAGAGACTGTTTGCGGATACCGCCTATCTGGCTGACTGGCCCGCTGATCTGCAACTACCCGCCACGGCCCGCCCCGATGCACCCATTTGTAATATTTCCTGGTATGCGGCCAGGGCCTATGCCCGGTCGGTTGGAAAACGATTGCCCCTGCTGGATGAATGGGAATTTTTAGCGATGGCCGACCAGCAATCACCCAATGCAAGGTCAAAGTCCGGGTATTCAGATGCCATCATAGATCTGTACCTCCAGAAAGACCGCCAGTTTAATTCCGTAAAACAATCACCTCCCAATTACTGGCAGGTGTACAACCTGTTTGACCTGATCTGGGAATGGACCGAAGATTTTAATTCCGTACTAACCACCGGTGATTCCAGGAGCGGGCAGTATGAGGCAAATGGATTATTCTGTGCCGCCGCCGCCACCAGCTCAACGGATATTTTGAATTATGCCGCGTTTATGCGGTTTGGTTTACGGAATTCCTTAAAAGCCAATTACAATGTTGCCAACCTGGGGTTCAGGTGCGCAAAAGACACCACGTTAACTGAGGCAAAATGAAAAATTCATTATTGATAGTATGCTTACTATTGTCCGTTTTCTCCTGCAAGGAAAAACCCAGGCCGCTCCCGGAGCTGCCGGCCGACTCCATCTTTCATCTAAGCAGCCACTGGCAAAATCAGCAGGGAGATACGCTCCAATTACAGGAGCTCAGGGGTAAGACCCTGGTGGTGGTGATGATCTATACCAGTTGCAAAACCGCCTGTCCGTTACTGGTAGCCAATATGAAAAAAATAGAGGCGGCGATCAACAAAAAGAAACTGGCGTCCAGCACGCTGGTCCTGGTATCCATTGATCCGGTTACGGATACTCCGGAGAACTTATTCGCTTTTGCCCGGCAGAACGAAATGACTGCCGATCACTGGGTCTTTTTAAGGTCGGATGAGGAAGCCACCCAGGAATTTGCCAACGTGCTTTCCATGAAATACAAAAAGATTTCCCCCCTTGATTTTTCCCATTCCAATATCATCAGTGTTTTCAATAAAGAGGGACAGCTCGTATTGCAGGAAGAGGGTATAGAAGTAGATGTGGCTAAAATTGCGGGCGCGGTTAATAACAGCGATTAACCTGCCAGGAATCCTGCCTTGTCCGCCGTTAGAAAATGTATATTGCAATACTGTCCCTGAACGGTGACATGGAAAATGAACAGATCAACTATTCTATTTACCTGCCTCCTGTTACTGGGTTGCTCCCTGAGATCACTTCAGGCACAAGTCACAACAACGGATAGCCTCTATCGCATCCAGGATAGTGTGCTCATTCCAACCCGGAGTGGCGTTCCCGTTTCGGCTATTGTTGTGCGGGGTAAATCTGCTGATACCCCCTTGCCGGCTGTCCTTTTTTATACCACCTATTACCAGGGTCCGGGGGATGCTGTGTTTGCGAAACGATCTGCAGACAGGGGCTATACAGGTATCGTGGCCTATGCCCGGGGTATCAGGACTAACCTGGCTGATTATGCGCCCTTTGAACACGAAGCAACTGATGTGTATGATATTATCGACTGGATCAGCAGGCAGTCCTGGTGTAACGGCGCGGTGGGGATGTTTGGGGGTAGTTATACCGGCTTTGCGCAATGGTCCGCAGTGAAAAAGCCACATCCGGCATTGAAGACCATCGTGCCGCAGGTGGCGGTGATGCCAGGGTATGATTTCCCCATGGAGAATAATGTTCCGCTGACTCATATCCTGGGCTGGAGTAATGATCATGTTTACAAAAGAAAGCCGCTGCCGCGAAGCATCCCCTTTGATTATTTTAATGAGGGGGTTGCCTATAATAAACTTGACAGCCTGGCAGGAGCCCCCAATCCGATATTTCAAAATTGGTTAACGCACCCCGGCTATGACCATTATTGGAAGAGCATGGTTCCTGC
>CBFGLD010000308.1:0-3500 GCA_965649495.1 uncultured Flavihumibacter sp.
ATCCAGGACGTGCTGCTGTTCCCGCAGATGCGCCCCGAATTAGGTGTCTGACTCATGTTCGGAGGACGTTCGGACATGTGTTCGCGAGACGTTCGGACTTGTGTCCGGACGTTTTTTTACCCTGGTTTCTTTGGGTGGCGGCGGATAGGAGGAGGAAAGCGGTTACAGCCAAGTTGTGTAAGGGGTGGCCACAGCAGTGTGAAAGGGTTGCAAAAGCAGTGCGACAGGGTAGCGATAGCTGTGCGATAGGGGGAAACGGCCGCGGGAGAAAGCTGCAGTAGCGGGAGAAATAGCGGCCGCGATGTGATAGAGTAACAATTATTAGCAGTGTCCGAGGGGAAACGGCCGCGGGAGAAACAGCAGCAGCGAAGGGTATTGCAGCAGCGGAGGGTATTAAATAGCGATAGGAATGATCGTAACAATAGCAAGCACGGTTAGAATAGGAGCAGCGGCAGCGGCTGTAATAACAACTGGAGCAAAAGCTGATGCAATTGCAGCAATACCAGCGGGTGCATTGCCCCCGGTGGTTTCCCCGAATTGTTCGGACACACGTCCGGACACACGTCCGCTAAACGTCCGAACGTCCTCCGAACATGTGTCAGACACCTAAAAGCTACACAAACAAATCGTTCATCAGCTTGTGGGCGGGATTCACCGCATATTTCCCAAGGTCGGTGATCCCTTCGGCGGCCAGCACCTCCTCATCGATGAAAAAGTTGCCCGTGCATTCGTGGCTGGGCCGTTGCAGGATAAACCAGGCCGCATCGGCAACGATCTCCGGGGTGCGACTGCGTTGCAGGAGGAAATCCCCACCCAGCAGGTTCTCCACCGCGGCGGTGGCAATGGTGGTTTTGGGCCAAAGCGCATTGGCCGCTATCCGGTCGGCTTTCAACTCTTCGGCCAGCCCGTAAACAACCATACTCATTCCATATTTACTCATGGTATAGGCCAGGTGCGGCGCAAACCAGCGCGGGTCCATATTGAGGGGGGGCGACAGGTTCAGGATATGCGGGTTATGCGAGGCCTTGAGGTAGGGAATACAGGCCTGCGACATGAAAAATGTGCCCCTTACGTTGATGCCGTGCATCAGGTCCCACCGCTTGGGTTCGGTTTGCGGGGTATTGGTCAGGCTGATGGCACTGGCATTATTAATAAGGATGTCGATACCTCCGAATTCCTTCACAGTTGCGTCCACGGTTTGCCGGATGCTGTCTTCAGAGCGGATATCCGCCTGTAAAGGAAGTACCTTCGCGGCACCCGCCTTGCGAATCTCCTCGGCAGCCGTATATATGGTCCCCTCCAGTTTAGGGTGGGGTTCTACGGTTTTTGCGGCAATCGCAATATTGGCCCCGCCCGCAGCAAGCCGCAAAGCAATGGCTTTCCCGATGCCCCGGCTACCTCCCGTGATGAGTATGTTTTTGCCCTGAAACGTCATACAGTATTGGTTTTTATTGGTTTAACGGATTCTTTCCTGTAATGGGAAAGCTAACGGAAGTTAGGTGAGTTCTACCAGAAACCGAATAGTAATTCTACGAAAACGGGGGTAAATACCGAAGACGGAATATTCAGCAATAGTGCTCTTGTAACGTTAGGGTCCTGTTAATACTTTTGTATTGTCAGTTGATCGAAACAAATCAACCAAATCCTAAGAAAAAACCAACCCGATGTAAATCGGCAGATCCAAAGAGTCCTAAACCAAGAAAGTCCAAAGTCCAAAGAAACCAAGTCCAGGAATCCAAGGAAAAACCAAGAAAGTCCAAAGTCCAAAGAAAAACCAAGTCCAAGTCCAAACCGTTTGTAACAAGAAGTCCAAAAAAGTTCGAGTCCAGATCCAAAGAAAAACCAAAAGAAGATCCAGGAATCCAAAGAAAAACCAAAGTCCTGTTTTGTTCAACTGACGAGAGTAGTAGTAAGTTTTTAAAATCCAATTTCACGAGATCCAAATCCTAGGAAGAGACCAGACCCGTAAAATTTGTACCTATTGATGACCGAGACCCTGATGGTTCTGAATCGTACAAAAGAATTAAAGCCCCCGGAGCGTTCGCGCCGGGGGCTTTTTCGCTTAAAGTGTTTGCCCTAAATCCAGTGTTTGCCGTAAACCCTGTGGCCGCAAGCAGCAGCGCGGAGCCGCGGAGCCATACAGCGCGGAGCCCCAGAGCCATATAACCCCGGAGCCGGCAAGCCGTACAGCCAAAAGCCGGAACCTGCAGCCAGGCGCTCGCACCCCCTATGCCAGGTTCAAAAAAGGCTTGTTCTGTAAAATATCATCGATACGCTGCAGCACTTCCGGGGTCAGCAGTGGCAACATATCCAGGGCCTGCAGGTTTTCTTCCAGTTGCAGGCGTTTGGTAGCCCCGAGGATTGCGGTGGTGACGTTGGGGTTCTTCAGGGTCCAGGCGATGGCCATCCCCCCTACCGTAATCCCCAGCTCATGCGCCAGGCTATTGAGGTGGTGCAGCTTCGCGATCTTTTCCTCCTGCATCCAGCGGTCTTTCAACCATTCAAAGCCCTCCATGCCCAGCCGCGAGCCCTCCGGGAAACCGGCCAGGTATTTGCCCGTCAGGAAACCAGCGGCCAGCGGACTCCAGATGGTAGTTCCCAGTCCCACATTCCGGAACACCGGCAGGTAGTCCATCTCCATCTTGTACCGCTCAAACATATTGTACTGCGGCTGCTCCACCACGGGACCAATGATGCCGTACTGCTGGGCCACACGGTGGGCCTCCATGATCTCGGCACCGCTCCACATGCTGGTTCCCCAATACAACACCTTACCCTGGCTGATGAGGTGGTGCATGGTCCATACCACTTCTTCAATGGGAACGGCGGGGTCGGGGCGATGGCAGTAATAGAGGTCGAGGTAGTCGGTCTGCAGGCGCTGCAGCGCTTCATGGCAGGCCTCCACGATGTGCTTGCGGCTGAGGCCGGTCTGGTTGGGCTTGCTGTCTTTGCGACTGCCGAAAAAGACCTTGGACGATAGCACGTAAGATGTGCGGTCCCAGTTCTTGCCCTTGAGCACGCGGCCCATCATCTTCTCGCTTTCGCCGTGCGCATAGCCTTCGGCGTTATCAAAGAAATTGATACCACGGTCGTAGGCCACCCCCATCAGTTCATCGGCAGTACTGTCATCGATCTGTTTGTGAAAGCTCACCCAGCTTCCAAAGCTGAGGGCGCTAAGCTGAAGGCCGGTACGGCCCATGTAACGATATTCCATATACGAAAAATTTATCCCGGCAAAATGGGGACAAGGTTATTGTTTGGCTTTCATGGAATCGGCCCTGCGTCGCTGTGCTTCCCGGGCGGAATCGATGGGTGACCGCATTCTGGGAACCGGCCTCACGGGTGCCCGGTTAGCGATAGAATCCGTACCAGCAGGAACCCCGGCACCACCCACACCACCAACACCGGGAGCCACCCCCCCATCCACTCCCGCTGCGCCAGAAGTGTCGGTACCGGCACTGGCATTGAACCCATCGCGCGGCACCAGCAGCTCACCCGTC
>CBFGLD010000309.1:0-3484 GCA_965649495.1 uncultured Flavihumibacter sp.
TGAATTCAGCACATAGGTCTTGTAGTTGGCACCCACCAGGATATCGGCCACATTACCAGTGAGGTGAGACAGGTTGTATTGCCCTTCGGTCTGGTAGAGGTCGGATTTTTCAATGAACAGACCGCCGCCATCGGAGATGGAGATGCTGCGCACTTTATCAAAGATCTGGCGGAACTGCTGGCTGCCTGCTGCCGGCCTGTCCTGGTCGGCAAAGGCACGGGCCTGGTTATGCGCAGCCAGTTCATCGGCACCGCCCAGTTTACCCGCCAGGTAGGCCTGGGAATACTGTACCAGCCAGTCGGTGGGTCTCGGGGTAGCTACCCCGTTTGTAAAGGTGATGGTGGGCTTCCAGGCTTCGTTCAACAGCCTGGCCGTAACGGTGGCATTGTACGATTGTCCCGCATTTTCCTGGGTGGTATAAGTTCTCAGGAACCAGTTTTTGCTGTTCAGTTCCAGCTTGTACTGACCCATTTTGAAATCGCGGAAGCTGTAGCGGTCGCTACCGGTATACACACTGTTACCGGTGCCCCAGTTTCCTGCCAGCACGGCTTCCAGGTTTTCGGTGATCTTATAATGGAACGCACCGCCGATCTTAAAGTTGAGGGTATTGGGATCGATGATATCTTTTTCGTCATAGCCCGTACGCGATACATTGATAGGCGATCCCATCAGGGTGCTTACATAAGGTGCCAGGAAAGGCGCTTGTGCAGCGATGCCCTGTAACACGGGGCGTATATCCGCCGTGGTCTCATCCCCGTACACATTCACCCCGTCGTAGTTGGGATCGGTGGTGCGGGTACCCGGGGCCAGGAAGCCCATGCCGCTGGCGCGGTTCTTGAAATTGCGCATATCCGCTGCCAGCCAGTCCTTGGCCTGGATGAATTCCAGGTTCATCTTGTAGGCAAATTTATCTTTGTGGTTCTCGGCCCAGCGTACGGCCCAGTTGTGGTAACCCGATATATCACGGTAGCGGCTATCCGTATTCATCATGCCCTCCTTCACCTGGAAGGAAAGACCGGTGTACTTGAAGGGATTCTTGCTGGTGACGAGCAGGGTTCCGTTCATACCACCCGGACCATAGAGCGCGGAGGAAGCGCCGGGAAGCAGTTCCATATTGTCCACATCCAGCTCTGACACACCAATGATAGCACCCACGGAGAAGTTGAGGCCGGGTGCCTGGTTATCCATTCCATCCACCAACTGGTTGAAACGGGTATTGCCGCTGCCGGCAAAACCGCGGGTGGAGGGGGTTTTAAACGTCAGAGAGGAGGTCACGATGTCCACCCCTTTCAGTCCGCCCACAATATCATAATAGGTGGCGGCAGGGGTAACGCGGATGGCGGCCGCGTTCACACGTTCAATAGATACCGGCGATTCCAGGATCCTTTCCGGAACGCGGCTGGCCGATACCACCACTTCCGTTCCCAGGGAAGTGGAAGGCGTGAAACTGATGTTCACCACCTGGCCGGCAGTGTTCACCAGCACTTCCTGCGATTCAAAACCGATGGAAGTAAAAACAAGGGTGAAAGGCGGTTGCTGAGAGGTGGTTAAGGTGAAGTTTCCTTTGTCGTCGGTGAAGGTTCCGGTGGAACTTCCTTTAAGGGTCACCGATACGGCTGGCACCACATCCTGGTTCGTGCTGTTCTTTACGTTTCCGGTTACGGTTACGGGTTGGGCATAGGCAGCAATCGAAAAGAATAAGGCCAACAGCAAACTGGTGAAAGAGCTGTAGCTGTTTCTCATAGCGGGCGTTTTAGTGTTTAATCGGGAGCAAAATAAGGATTTCTTGCATCGAAAAATTTTTTTACGGAATGTGCAACTAACTTTGCGGCATGGCACCCTTTCAACTACCTGGACAAACTGCTTTTTACCGCGGAAAGGTCCGCGACGTTTATACCATAAATAATGACCTGCTGGTGATGGTGGCCAGTGACCGGATTTCGGCTTTTGACGTCATCCTTCCTGAACCCATTCCTTATAAAGGACAAGTATTAAACCAGATCGCTGCTTACATGCTACAGGCAACCAGCGATATCTGTCCCAACTGGCTGCTGGCGGTTCCGGCACCCAATGTGTCCATCGGTAAAAAATGCACCCCTTTCAAAATCGAGATGGTGGTCCGGGGCAACCTCACCGGGCATGCCTGGCGCACCTATAATAGTGGAGAGCGGGTACTCTGCGGCGTTAGTATGCCCGAAGGCATGAAAGAGAACGACTACTTCCCCACCCCTATCATCACGCCCAGTACCAAGGCGGCGGAAGGGCACGACGAAGACATTTCCAAAGAAGAGATCATCCGCACCGGCCTGGCTACTGCTGAGGAGTGGAAGACCCTGGAGGACTATACCCTGAAACTGTTTGCAAGAGGTAAGGAAATAGCCGCCAAAAGGGGATTGATCCTGGTGGATACCAAGTACGAATTCGGCAAGATCGGCGATACCATTTATTTAATGGATGAGATCCATACGCCCGATTCTTCGCGTTATTTCTATGCCGATGGTTTTGAAGAAAGGCAGGAAAAGGGCGAAAAGCAAAAACAGCTCAGCAAGGAGTTCGTACGCGAATGGCTGATCGCTAATAATTTCATGGGTAAGGAAGGACAGACCGTGCCGGTGATGGAACCCTCGTGGATCCAGACCATCAGCCAGCGGTACATTGAATTGTACGAGCAGGTGATCGGGCAACGCTTTGAACCCATGAACCTAAGCCCCGAAGCAACCCTGGAGCGCATCCTGGCCGCCCTGCAGGTGCAGGAAGCGCTGCCCGGAAACAACCCATAACCAACACAACCACCATCATGACACCCGACACCCTCTTTAGCCTGTCTTCCACCCTGGCACTGATCGGGTGGATCCTGCTGCTGGCCTTTCACAAGACCCTCTGGATCGGGAAAGTACTAACCGGCACCATCATCGTGCTTTTTGCCGTAATATACACGGTCCTGATAGCTACCAACCTGGGAGCCTTCCAGAGCGACAGTTTCAATTCGCTGGACAATATCGAAAGCCTGTTCCGCAACCGTTATGCGCTGCTGGCGGGCTGGATCCACTACCTGGCCTTTGACCTGTTCACCGGCATCTTCATCGTAAACGATGCCCGCAAAAACGGCATTGGATTCTGGCCCCTGCTGCCCTGCCTCTTCTTCACCTTCATGCTGGGGCCCTTCGGGCTGCTGCTCTACCTGGCCCTGCGCTGGTACCAGACCCGGCGATATTTTATTGACAACGAATGAAAGAGCTGCAACAACTCAAAAGCCGCAACCGGCTGCTATACTATTTCGGCCTGGCCTGCCTGTTGGGAGCGGCACTAACGGGCACGCTCAGCCTGTTGACGGAAACAGCGGTGCTGGGCATCAATGCCTATATTAAGCCCTTCAAATTCTTTTTGTCCTCCGCCGTATTCAGCCTGACCTTCGCTTGGCTGCTGGTGTACCTGTTGAATAAGCGGGCGGTACGGATTTTCAGCTGGATAACGGTGCTGGCGC
>CBFGLD010000310.1:0-3389 GCA_965649495.1 uncultured Flavihumibacter sp.
CTGGACAGGGATACCTTCCGTGATACAGACCACCAGTTCAATACCAGCTTCGGTAGCTTCCATGATGGCATCTGCGGCAAATGCGGGTGGAACAAAAATGATGGAAACATTGGCGCCGGTAGCATTCACTGCTTCGGCAACCGTATTGAATACCGGGCGGTCCAGGTGCGAACTTCCACCTTTACCCGGAGTAACACCACCCACTACCTGGCTGCCGTACTCAATCATCTGGGTGGCGTGGAAAGTGCCTTCCGTACCGGTAAAGCCCTGGACTATGATCCTGGAATCCTTATTAACTAAAACGCTCATATCGCTTGGTTTTTATATGAAGATGCCCGTAACGGGTCCGATCGGGTGCAAAACTAAGGGATTACTTCATTAAATCATCCATGTTCCTGTTCTCATCAATTTTACCCGTCTGTTCCAGCATGCGCATATCTTTAGCATCACGCAGGAACTCCGATGCAAAAATAAATTCATTCAGTCGCTGGTTCTTGCTGAAGATGATTTCCTTGTTGTTGCCTTCCCATTCTTTTTCACCCTGGTACATGTAAATGATCTTATCCCCGATTTCCATCACACTATTCATGTCGTGGGTATTGATCACAGTGGTGATATCGTATTCCACCGTTAGCTCCTTGATCAGTTTATCGATCACCAGGCTGGTTTGCGGATCGAGTCCGGAGTTGGGCTCGTCGCAGAACAGGAATTTGGGATTCAGCACGATGGCCCTGGCGATGCCCACGCGTTTTTTCATACCACCGCTGATCTCAGCCGGGAACTTTTTGTTGGCACCGGTAAGTTCCACACGGTCCAGCACTTCATTGACGCGTTTTCTTTTCTCTGCCAACGACCAGTCGGTGAACATGTCTAGCGGGAACTGAATATTTTGTTCAACGGTCAGGCTGTCGAACAAAGCAGAGCCCTGGAACAGCATGCCGATCTCTTTCCGGATCTCTTTGCGTTGGGCATTGTCCATGGCTGTGAAATCCTCGTCGTGGTACAGTATCCTTCCACTGTCCGGTTTAAATAGTCCCACCAGGCACTTCATGAAAACGGTCTTGCCACTCCCACTGGATCCAATGATGAGGTTGCACTTGCCGGTTTCCATCACCGCACTCACATCGTTGATGACTATCTTTTCTCCAAATCCTTTTTTCAGGTTCTGAACTTCGATCATAATTAATTTTTTACAGCAGAATCGCCGCCAGCAAATAATCAGCGAACAGGATCAGTACACAGCTAACCACTACCGATTTCGTACTGGCCCGGCCGATCTCCAGTGCTCCCCCGGTTACATAATAACCATAGAAAGCCGGAACGCTGGATATAATAAAGGAGAAAACATAGGCTTTCACCATCGCAAAAAATACGTTGTAGGGAAGGAAGGACTGCAGCAGTCCCTTGTCGAATTCGGTGGTGGAAAGGATCTGGGCGGTTTGTCCGGCCAGCCTGCCGCCGTAGATACCCAGGGCGGCAGAAATGACCACCAGCATGGGGATCACCAGCAGGGCAGCCAGAATCTTGGGAAGTACCAGGTAGGTCTTGGTGTTAATGCCCATGATCTCCAGGGCGTCTATCTGTTCGCTTACGCGCATATTTCCCAATTCACTGGCGATCTTGGAACCTACCACTCCGGCCAGCACGATACAGACCAGGGTAGGGGCAAATTCCAGCAACACCGTATCCCGCACGATCTGTGCGATGGAGGATTTCGGGATGAGGGGACTCACCAGCTGGTAGGCTGTCTGCAGGGTAGAAACCGCACCCATGAAAACGGAAATGATCACCACAATGCCGAGGGAGCCGATCCCGATGTCATTGCATTGATGCATGAATTCTTTCCAGTACACCTTCCGGTTTTCCGGTTTTGCGAACATGCCTTTCAGCATCAGCAGGTAGCGTCCAAACTCAGTAAAAATTTTCATGCATAAGTACTTCAGTGATACAATACTACATTTCTTTCGATACTTTCTTAAACCGTTTCCACCATTTGCTCCTGGTCACAATATCAGCGGTGATGTTTTTGTTGCACTTGATCTGTGCATCAATAACAGCCACCAGTGCCATATTATAGATACTGCGTACCGAGCTGCCCAATTGCAATACATGTACCGGTTTCTTCATGCCCATCAGTATGGGGCCGATGGCATCCGCACCGCCTACTTCCTTCAGGAGGTTGTAGGCAATGTTTCCGGCGGCCAGGTTGGGAAAGATGAGGGTGTTCACATCCTTATCCACCAACTCACTGAAAGGGTAATTTTCCTTCAATATCTCTTTGTTGAAAGCGATACTGGCCTGCATTTCGCCGTCCACCAGCAGGCTGGGGTTTTTCTCCTTGACCAGCCGGCGCGCCTCTGCCACCAGCCTGGCTTCGGGAGATGCGCTGCTGCCGAAGTTGGAATAGCTGAGCATGGCGATACGCGGTACCAGGTTGAAGTGCCTCACTTCCTTGGCAACCATCAGGGTGATCTCTGCCAGCTCCTGGGCGGTAGGATTGAAATTAACGGTGGTGTCTGCCAGGAACAAGGGGCCTTTCTTGGTCAGCAGCAGGTACATGCCCGCGATCTTTTTCACACCTTCTTCGGTGCCGATGACCTGGAGAGCCGGGCGGATGGTTTCATCGTAGTTGCGGGTGAGCCCGGAGATCATTCCATCTGCATCACCGGTTTCCACCATCATGCAGCCGAAATAGTTCCTGTCTTTCATGATCTTGAACGACTCGTATTTGTTCATCCCTTTTCGTTGCCGCTTCTGGAAGAACAGCTGGCCGTAGAGTTTTCTTCTTTCTTCCTCTTCGTCGCTCCGCGGGTCAATGATGGGAATCGATTCTATGTCAATTTTATTGGCGTCGGCAATAGACCGTATCTTTTTTTCATCACCTAACAGTATCGGGTAAGCGATCCCTTCGTCAAAGGCTATGGAAGCCGCTTTCAGGATCTTGAGGTTATCGGCTTCGGCAAATACCAGTCGCTTCGGATCGCGGCGGGCCTTGCTACCCAGCACGCGCATCAGCTGGTTGTCTAATCCCAGCCTGCGGTTGAGTTCCACCGCATAACCATCCCAGTCGGCGATGGTAGTGGTGGCCACACCGCTGTCGATGGCGGCACGGGCAACAGCCGGTGCGATGGTGCTTAATAGCCGTGGGTCCAGAGGCTTGGGAATGATGTATTCCGGCCCAAACACAATATTCTTTTCGTTATAAGCGAGGTTCACGATGTCGGGTACCGGTTTGCGGGCAAGGTCTGCCAGGGCATGTACCGCCGCCAGTTTCATGGCTTCATTGATTTGCCGGGCCCTCACATCCAGGGCGCCGCGGAAGATGAAGGGGAAGCCCAGTACATTGTTGACCTGGTTGGGGAAATCGCTGCGGCCGGTAGCCATGATGA
>CBFGLD010000311.1:0-3385 GCA_965649495.1 uncultured Flavihumibacter sp.
CCCAGGAGAAGCGTTTCAATTTCCGCATCCGCACCATAACGGCGGGGGTTACCCTTAAAAGCCTCTCAGATACGGGCACTCTGAAAAAAGCGATCAGCTTTCTGATTGCCGCCCGAAAAACGTTTACTGATGCGGGTTATGAAGTGCAGACCCTGCGCATCGCTACATCAAATCTTTATAGCTATACCAGCAGCCCGGGACTGGAACAGTCGCTCCCAGCACTGCAGCGGATCGACAGGATCATGGGGGAGAATAATATTGCGCTCTCGGTGGGACAAATCCTGCCGCCAGGGGTTTACCAACCCGGAATCGGCGAATGGGCCGCTAAGCTTGTCACCCAAACAAAGTCGACCTCCTTTAACCTCTCTATTTCTTCACACGCTTTAAAAATTCATGATCGATCGATAAAAGCATCAGCAGAAATCATTCGTGCACTGGCAGGCATTGAAGGCGGTGAAGCAAATTTCCGGTTCACGGCCATGGCGAATTGTCCGCCCAATATCCCCTTTTTCCCTGCGGCCTACCATGAAGGGGTCAATAGTTTCGCGATCGGACTTGAATCACCCAACCTGCTAAGGGAAGCCTTTATTCATACCGGGGGTAATGATACCGGCGGTTCCCTTAAAATCGGGGCTAATTATGCCGGCCGAAATGATGCTCGCGATTTCCTGAAAATCCACCTCGAGAAAAACCTACAGCCGGTGGAGAAACTGGCGGAGTCAATAGCGTGGTCGGCCAACTGGAAATACGATGGCATTGATGCATCGCCGGCACCCGGCCTCGATGCAAGCATAGGGCTCGCCATTGAAACCTACACAAAGCAACCCTTTGGGTCGGCCTCCACCCTGGGTGCCTGTGCGCTGATAACAGATGTGTTGAAGAGTCTGGATATAAAAAAATGCGGTTACTCCGGACTCATGCTTCCCGTGGTGGAAGACACAGTATTGGCGAGAAGGGCGGCCGAGGATCGATATACCGTGCAGGAGTTGCTCTTGTATTCTGCAGTGTCCGGAACCGGGCTGGATGTGGTGCCCATTGCCGGCGACACTCCTGCAGAAATAATAGAAGCCATCCTCCGCGATGTTGCCGCCCTCTCTTTAAAGTACACCACCAAAGCCCTCTCCGTGAGGTTGTTCCCCATCCCAGAAAAGAAAGCAGGAGAGAAGGTCAGCTTCAGCAATCCCTATCTGACGCCCTCGGTGGTTATGAAGCTGGACTAACGGTGGCTCTATTATTCTTTTAGCCTCCTTTTCTTTGTTTCATTTGCGACTATCATGAATCGAAGGCCGACTAATTACGAATCGACTTTCCGGAAAAAGGGTGCTCGAAAAAACCAGCTTTTTATATTGACCTGTTTATGGAACAATAAACCATCGTATTGATTCAAATATGGATCAATATAAAATCCTGCTTTTGGAAGTATACCCTTTTGACCACATGCACATTGTCCTGTCTTTGTCACCCCCCTTGTCCGGTATTTGTCCGGTCACATTTTTGCTACAATCTTCGCCCGCAATTATCTTACCTCCGGATTATATAGCTCCGTTTTCAGCGCATCGTATTTCTTATCCTGTTGATCTCCCTGAACAATTTTTCTTAAAGCAATCTGATGCTATCAGCAACAAGTAGCCCTAAACCCCTTGCGTAACATTTAACCCCCTAAACAATGAATCAGAAATTTACGAACCGCTTTTTCCGTTTGCTATTATTATTGCTCACAATGATTTTTGCTGCCGACGGTTTCGGACAAATCTATTATGTAAGACCATCTGGTAACGATGGCAATATGGGTACCAGTTGGGCTACTCCATTTAAGTCCATTCAAAGAGCATTGGCCGCCGCTACCGTGCCTGGAACAAGAATCTTTGTTGAGAGAGGAACCTATTTCGTGGATGAAGGCTTTCAGGCAATCGACAATATCAGGACTTCCACTATTACCTTAAAGAATGGCGTCTCTTTATATGGAGGATTTGACCCGGATTTCGGGATTGATGATCTGAACGATGTCCGCACCAGCAAATCCCGTTTAAGTGGAGATCTCGCGCAAAACGATTTTGGAGCGGATCCTGGTTTACAGGATAATGCTTTCCACGTTGTAACAAGTACTAGTGTTGCAGAAACTACCGTATTCGACGGGTTCATCATTAGTGACGGTAATGCCAACGGGGGCGGAACCTTTGACTTGGGCGGAGGAATGCTGAGTAATTCTACGGGACTCATCATCAGCAATTGTGATTTCATGGATAATTACGCAATCTCGGGAGCAGGCATTGCCAATTTCAACGCTCCCGTTACGTTAAACAATTGCTCCTTTACTCGTAATACTGCAACAAATGGTGGAGCAATTTTCAATAATGCATCCTCTCCAAAACTGAATAATTGTAATCTGTTCAATAACGTGGCCACTAACTATGGTGGAGCCATTTACAATACAGAGTCTTCGCCAATAATTACAAACACTTCAATTTCAGGTAATTCTGCAGGCATTGGTGGGGCTGTTTCTAACCGGGTTCTTTCAAATCCCTCCTTTATCAATAGTGTTTTCCAGGCTAATGCAGCTGTTAATACGGGTGGTGCAGTGGATAATGACCAGTCCAATCCTGGTTTCATCAATTGTACTATCACGGCAAATAGTGGTGCAACAGGTGGGGCGGTAGCGAATAATAACGCTAACCCTGTAATTACAAACTGTATTCTCTGGAATAATACAGCTACCAGCTTTCCTGAAATCAGCAATGGACTTAACAGTACACCAACAATAACTTATTCCATCGTTAAAGGCGGCCAGGCCGGAACCGGAAATCTTGACCTCGATCCCTTATTTGGTGATAATAGTTTAAATCTGACTGCATGCTCGCCGGCAATTGATGCTGGAAGCAATGCGGCTGTTCCGGCGGCGGTTCTTACAGACATTAATGGAAATGCACGGAAAACTAATTCAATTGTAGACATGGGGGCCCTGGAATATAATCTTACTTCCCCTGTTACCTATTACCGAGACTCTGATGGCGATACATATGGCAATCCTAGTAACGCTAAAGGTTTTTACTGCTCAACAATACCATCTGGTTGGGTTGCGAATAATGGCGATTGTGATGATGCAAACAGTGGGGTTCGTCCCGGTATTGAAGATATTTGCTATAATGGAATTGATGACGACTGCAATGGCTTTATTGACGATAATGATAACTGCGGTGGTGGTGTTGGATGTGAAAATAATGAAACTTATTATCGTGATTCGGATGGTGATGGTTATGGTGATGCTGGAGATATAATAGTGCATACAACTTGTGATATTGGCTACTATCCCGGTTATGTATTGAATGGTGATGATTGTGACGATTCCGACTTTTTTGTCAATCCGGGCGCTCAGGAAATTTGTGAT
>CBFGLD010000312.1:0-3374 GCA_965649495.1 uncultured Flavihumibacter sp.
TCAACGGGATAGAAGCCCTGCTCAAAGACGAAACTTTCCTGGCCGCCACCGGTGCCGCCACCTCCTCCTTCGGGAACTGGTGCGCCATCGTGGGTGAGCCCACCCGGATGCAACTGGCCGTGGCGGAGAAAGGCCTGCTGGTGCTGGACGCCGTTGCCCACGGTAAGGCCGGCCATGCCGCCCGCGAGGAAGGCATCAACGCCGTTTACATAGCCCTGGAGGATATCCAGTGGTTCCGGACCTACCGGTTTCCGAAACTGTCCGATACCCTCGGACCGGTTAAGATGAGCGTCACCGTTATACATACCGAAAACAAAGCGCATAACGTGGTGCCGGCTACCTGCCAGTTCACCATCGATATTCGGGTTACCGATGCCTATACCCATGAAGAAGTGCTGGAGATCGTTCAGCAACATACGAGTTCGGTACTCACTCCCAGGAGTATGCGCCTGCGCGCTACCGGCATCGCTCCAGGCCACCCGCTGGTGGCCGCTGGTACCCGCCTGGGCAAATCTTCCTACGGCTCACCTACCAGCTCCGATAAAGCGCTTATGCCTTTCCCGGCACTGAAATGCGGCCCCGGCGACAGTGCCCGCAGTCATACGGCCGACGAATATATTTACCTTAGCGAAATAGAAGCCGGCGTACAGGATTATATCGAACTGATTGAATTAACCTTTAAAGCAGCTGCCGCTGCCCAACAACCATGAAACTCTGGCAAAAAAATACTACCTCGCTCGCAGAAGTGGAACGCTTCACCGTGGGGCGCGACCGTGAATTCGATACCATGATGGCCCGGCAGGATGTGCTCGGAAATATGGCCCATGCCATTATGCTGGAAGAGATCGGCTTGCTGACGCCACAGGAATTGTCGGACCTGCTGACCCAGTTGAAAAAGATCCACCAGTCGGTCCTGGACGGCGATTTTCGCATAGCCGACGGCGTGGAAGACGTACACTCTCAGGTGGAATTCCTGCTCACCGAGGCCCTGGGCGATACCGGTAAAAAGATCCACAGCGCCCGCAGCCGCAACGACCAGGTGCTGGTAGATCTTAAACTCTTCCTGCGCGACGAAATCCAGGAACTTGCCTCCCGCGTCCTGCCTTTTTTTGCCCTGCTGCAACAGCTGAGTGAACAACATAAGGATCGCCTGTTGCCGGGTTATACCCATCTCCAGCTCGCCATGCCTTCTTCCTTCGGGCTCTGGTTCGGCGCCTATGCCGAAAGCCTCGTGGATGACATGGTCATGCTGCGCGCCGCTTACGAAGTGGTTAACAAGAACCCCCTGGGCTCGGCCGCCGGTTACGGTTCGTCTTTCCCCATCAAACGGTCCCGCACAACCGCATTACTGGGTTTTGCCGACCTCAACCACAACGTGGTATATGCGCAGATGGGCAGGGGCAAGGCCGAAAGGATCGTGGCCATGGCCATGGCCAATATCGCCGATACCCTCGCCCGGCTGTCGATGGACGCCTGCCTCTACCTCAACCAGAACTTCGGCTTCATCAGCTTCCCGGCAGAACTGACCACCGGCAGCAGCATCATGCCGCATAAAAAAAATCCCGATGTGTTTGAACTGATCCGCAGCCATTGCAACCGGATCAAAGCGCTGCCCAACGAGATCATGCTGATGACCACCAACCTGCCCTCGGGCTACCACCGCGACCTCCAGCTGCTGAAAGAAGACCTGTTCCCCGTTTTCGGTGCCCTGAAGGACTGTATCGCCATGGCCGCGCTCATGCTGGAGAATATTGATATAAAGGATAATATCCTGGCCGATGAAAAATACAAATACCTCTTCAGCGTAGAGGAAGTGAACAAGCTGGTGCTGCAGGGCACGCCTTTCCGGGATGCCTATAAAACGGTGGGGCTCGCCATCGAGCAGGGCAGCTATTCCTACGATACCACTGTGGCGCATACCCACGAAGGCAGCATCGGTAACCTCCATAATAAAGAAGTGGCGGAGGCCATGGAAAAGGTGGTGGCCGGCTTCAATTTTCAACAAACAAATGCGGCTTTGGAGCAATTATTACGTTAATTTGCCGTTTCCCGACTGTCCGGGCTGCAGTGCAGGCAGCTGCACCATCCGCCCCCGGCACTAAAGATGAAACGATGCAGAAAAGAATCGCAATATTTGGTTCCACCGGTTCCATAGGCACCCAGGCACTGGAAGTGATAGCCGCCAACCCCGACCTCTTTTCAGTGGAAGTCCTCACCGCCCAGAATAATGATGAACTTCTTATAAAGCAGGCCAACCAATTCCAGCCTAATATCGTGGTGATCGGAGATGAAAGTCGCTACCCGAAAGTGAAAGCCGCCCTTGCCAACTCCGATACCAAGGTGTTTGCCGGCGAGAAAGCCCTGGAAGAAGTGGCTGCCATGGACTGTTACGACCTCATGCTGGCGGCCATCGTTGGCTTCGCCGGTCTGAAACCGACCCTACAGGCGGTGGAACAGGGCAAGGCTGTTGCTCTGGCCAACAAGGAAACCCTGGTGGTGGCCGGTGACATCGTCATGCAGAAAGCCGTGGAGAAAAGGGTGCCCATCATCCCGGTAGACAGTGAACATTCTGCCATCTTCCAATGCCTGGTTGGAGAGAACCTGAACCCCATCGATAAGATCATCCTCACCGCTTCCGGTGGCCCCTTCCTCGGCAAGAAACCGAACTTCCTGGTGAACGTGAAGCGTGATCATGCGCTGCAACACCCCAACTGGAGCATGGGCGCCAAGATCACCATCGACTCCGCCACCCTGATGAACAAGGGTCTCGAAATGATCGAAGCCAAATGGCTGTTCAACCTGAAACCCGAACAGGTGCAGGTCCTGGTTCACCCGCAGAGTATCATCCACAGCATGGTGCAGTTTGAAGACGGCAGCATCAAGGCACAGATGGGATTGCCCGATATGAAACTGCCCATTCAGTACGCGCTTACCTTCCCGCAGCGGATTCCCAATTCCTTTCCCCGCTACGATTTCCGGCGCCCCAACACCCTGAATTTCGAAGAACCCGATATTAAAACCTTCCGCAACCTGGCACTGGCGTCCGAAGCGCTGCACAAAGGCGGAAACCTGCCCTGCGTGCTGAATGCCGCCAACGAGATCGCCGTATTCGCCTTCCTGCGTAACCGCGTAGGCTTCCTGGATATGACCGACGTGATTGAACGTACAATGGAAAAGGTTGCCTTTATCGGGCAACCTTCTCTGGACGATTATTTTGAGAGCGATGCGGAAGCCAGGGAGTTTGCGGCTACCCTGATTCATCTTTAGTTCACCGATACTTCTATCGTGTCCGCCTTGAATAAGGTAGTGTTATTGTAATAACGAAGAATGTACTGTCCCGATGATGGTAACCGGAACCGGAATGTGGTGTCTTT
>CBFGLD010000313.1:0-3368 GCA_965649495.1 uncultured Flavihumibacter sp.
GCTTCATGAAATGAAACGCAGGAAATCTGTATATGGATTGGCAGCCATGTGCGTTGGGGTGGGGCAGGGGGCCGCTGTTATTTACCGGAATATCCCTTAAGAAAATATTAACGCGCACTATTTATCTAGTGACGCGCACTTATCCCAAATCGTTTTAGTGCATTGGGAGTTGGTGGTAACTTGATGGTACACCAACACCTTATACTATGTTTACAAGAACCTTATCCACCATGCTGTTACTGGCAGTGATGGCTGGTGGCAGCTCCTGTAGCTTTGTAGCTGAAGCTGATCGCCTGGAGTACGATTATGATGACGGCCGAATGGAACGCCGGCTGGTTATGGCTGTACCGCAGGGGTATCTTTCTGAACAGCATGAACAATTGGAAGGCGGGTATTTTACCAGGACCTTCCGTTACCAGGACGGGTCGAGTTTTTTTGTTGCCTGTAAAGAGAAACCGGGATCCGGCGTGCCTGCCATTGAAAAGACACCGGATGTGATGAAAGAACTGATCCGGAAAATGGGCGGGGAAGGGTCAGGAACCTCCCCGGAAGGCAAACACTGGAGCCGCAAATTAAAGGATGGATTTGTGGTCGGGTTTAATGACGTGGACCCGAAAAGGCTTGAAACATTCAGCAATTCCATGCATTCGCTCAGATGCAGGAAGTAACAGGATGATTTTACAAGGGCTCCGGTTGGGAGCCCTTTTTTCAATTACATCTTTTCCCTAAATTGTAATAAACTCTTTTTTATGAGATCAGCCCTGCTATTGCTTCTTTTATCCTTGGTTACCATGGGCAGCGTCTATGCCCAAAAGGATAGTTCCAAACCGGTGCCCGCTCACCAGGATTTCCTGGGAAAATATATGTTCCCGCCGGGCAGTGTTGTTCCGGATGTGGAAGTAGTGGGCGATAGCCTCCATGCGCTGACCATGAATTCCCAGCAAGGCAATTCTCCCCTGGTACACCAGGGGGGCGATGAATTCACCATCACCAATTTTGAAGGAACCGCTTCTTTCAAACGAAGCGATTCCACCAGGGAAGTGACCGGCGTTCATATCGAGGCCATGGGGTATATTCTGGACGGCGAAAAATCCGTTGATGGTAAATCCTGGACCTGGAAAATCACCAAAGCCTCCCCGGCAGTTCTTGCGCGCAGGGATTATTCAAATATAAATCCGGGAAGCTCAGACTGATCCAGTGTTTGCTGCTGACCGCTGCGGAGGTCCTTCAGCATACAGTTGCCCTCTTCCAGTTCCTTACTGCCAATGATGATGGTATACGGAATGGATTTTTTATCCGCATACTTGAATTGCTTGTCAAATTTAGCCTGCTCCGGGTACAGCTCGCAGCGTATTCCCCGCTGCCGCAGTTCCTGCATGAGTTCAAACGCCCTGCGGGCTTCCTTATCGCCGAGATTGAAAAAAAGGACCTGGGTACCCGTAAAGACATCCGCTGGAAATAATTGCAGCTCCTCCATTACATCATAGATGCGGTCTACGCCAAAACTGATCCCGACACCCGGTACATTGGGAACGCCGAATAATCCGGTCAGGTCATCGTACCGGCCGCCACCGCCGATGCTTCCCATCTGTACTCCAGTGGCCTTAATCTCGAAAATGATCCCGGTGTAGTAATTGAGGCCGCGCGCCAGGGTAAAGTCCAGAACAATATTGGCTTGTTGCGGTTGATCGTTGCCGGTAGTTCCTATATAATCCAGCACAAATTGTAATTCTTCCAGTCCCTGCCGGGCGCTGGGAATTTGGCCCAGCAGCGCTTCCACCTGCTGCAATTTATCCGAATTACTACCGCTGATACCAAGATATGCGGCTATGGCACTAACCTGTTCTGCCGTAAGGCCTCTTTCGGATAATTCTTCCCCAACCTTTTCAATTCCTATCTTGTCCAGCTTATCGATGGCGATGGTGATCTCCATCATCTTCTCTGCTCCGCCGCAATGTTCGGCCAGCGCAGCCAGTATCTTCCTGTTGTTAAGTCGTATTTCAACAGGAATGCCTAAGCGCCGGAATACCTCTGCGTATATTGCTGTTAATTCCACTTCGTTGATGAGGCTCTTGCTGCCCACAACATCTGCATCGCACTGGTAGAATTCGCGGTACCTCCCTTTCTGCGGCCGGTCTGCCCTCCATACCGGTTGTACCTGGTAGCGTTTAAACGGCAGCGTTAACTGCCCGAAATTCATTGCAACGTATCGCGCAAATGGTATGGTGAGGTCATAGCGCAAGGCCCTTTCTGTAAGGTTCTTATCGTTTTTGCCGGCCATCACATTGTCAAATGCGGCTTTGGAACGTTCGGCATTCCTGGGATCGTTCAACCCGTTATTGAGGATCTTGAAGATCAGTTTGTCGCCCTCCTCACCGTACTTTCCCATCAAAGTTTCCAGGTTTTCCATGGCTGGGGTTTCCAGCGGCTGGAACCCGTAGGTTTCAAATACGGACCGGATGGTGGTGAATATATAATTCCTTTTCCGGACCGTATCGGCTCCAAAATCGCGTGTGCCGGAGGGAAGGGATGGCTTGGACATAACTGTATTGCTGTTTGAATTATTTAATAGGGTTGGAGGGCCTTGTTTATAATGACCGTGCAGGCCCGGTTGATGAGTTCAAATACTTCGTGGTAGCCGGGTTCTGTTCCATACCAGGGATCCGGCACGTCGGGATTGCCTCCCGGCTCCAGTTCATTGAGCAGCAGCAGTACCTTTTCAGGCTGGTAGCGGGTGCCAGCGATTCGACGCATCTCCTCCACCACATCGCCGGCCATCGCATAGATCCGGTCATAGCGGCCAAAATCAGCCGACTGGAACCTTCTCGCACGCTGGTAACTGATATCGATACCATGCATCCGGGCAACTTTCTGGGAAAGATGGTGGGGGGCTTCCCCTACGTGATATCCATTGGTGCCCGCACTGTCTACCTCCCATACAAGCCCCGCCTCACGGGCTTTTTGCTTTAATATTCCTTCTGCCAGGGGGCTCCGGCAGATATTACCCAGGCATACCATCAGGATCTTCATGGCCGCAAAAATAGGAAGTTTGATGTATGGATTCCGGGATAAGCTGCATCTCAGATACAGGAACAGCGCTGCACCTGAACATACAATTTAGTCACCAACTTCTTTTTTATGAAGCCGGAATCCATTTTATGCAGCGACCTGCTGGATATCCTGTTTGAACACAGGAACAAATTATATGGTGCTTACAGCATCCGCCCTAATTATCCCAAACACCTGGTGGCAGGACTGGCCGGGCTGGTACTGCTGGTAGCATTGACCACCTGGCTGGCAGCAAGGAACCCGCGCCCTTCCACCCTGCTGAACAACATTCCCCTGGTGGTCAGCGCCGACCATTACCT
>CBFGLD010000314.1:0-3363 GCA_965649495.1 uncultured Flavihumibacter sp.
TTGGCATCACTCTCCCCCGATAACAATTCAAAAGAATGGATATTGCCACTTCCGCTGATGGTATGACTGGCTGCTGCCACTTCCCCCTTCAACAACAGTTTACCGGAACCGGACAGATTGGTATATAAGGATTCCATTCCGGCTTCCCAGCGTATTTCACCCGATCCGCTGTTGGATACAAACAGCTCTTCGTGGTTCCAGGTGCCGATGCTTTCAATGCTTCCATCGGTTTGCAATTGCAGCCGGTTCACCACGGGTGCCGCAATGGAGATCACGACCATTTGGTGTTTGGGGTTGGTGTTGTTGCGCCCGTAATAGATCCGCAGCATATTATTCACCACCTCGGTTCGGATCTCCGGAAGCACATTATCCTCACCGGTCATGGTGATGGAGGTGGCGGCTGCCTGTTGCAGCAGGATGCGGAATTTGCCGCTGTTTTCAACGGCCGTGAAAGCGGGAACGGTCCTTTCCTCGGTGGTGATCCGCCCGGAGCCCTTCAGAACATTTTTGGTGCAGGATACCAGCGGAAATAATAGCAGGAACAAAAACAGCCTGCCCAAAGAAATCGGCGACATATGATAAGGTTTACAAGCTTTGACTACACCAGCGGCACAAACGTTGCACCCCGTATTGACCAGAGTCAGTACGTTTCTTGAGAACCGTCATCGCTAAAAATACCGGATGCCCCGAACTTTAAAGAAACGAATAACAATGAGCCAGCTTACAAAATCTGTCCTGGAGTTGCATGTGGAACATGAACTCTGGATCAATGAATTGAAATTTTTCAAAGATGAAGTAAAGATCCTGGATAAGTACCTTGTTGAAATAGGAGGGAAAAACAATACAAGGGAAACCATGCTGGACCTGGAAAGATTCCAGAACCGGTTATTGCGTCAAAGGGAAGTGCTGGACGAACTGCTGCACGACATAAAAGTAGATGAGCAGGCACTGGTAGGCGATGTGGTTTCCGTAAATGAAATACAGGCACAGAAGCTAAGGCTTCCGGATCATGAAGAGGTGAGGGACCGGGTAGTAACTTTCAGGAAGTTATACCAGGAGTTCAAGCACGAGCTGTTGCAATTTATCGGGAAATGGATGTAAGGATATTGTCCATCGTGATCCCGTTATGGCTTTCATCATAAATGCAGGCGCCATCCTTGATGAGCAACACCTGCGGCGATTCGTGCCATACATCGTAGTCTTCCGCAAGTTTATTGGATATGGTACGATGACGTATCAGGTCGAGGTAATAAAAATCGATCCCTTCCGGAGGGGTGGATCTTTCTAACCTCGACTTTGCCATGGAGCTGATGGAACAGCGGGTGGAATGTTTGAAAATTACCAGGGGACGCTCGTAAGAGCTTTTGTTAATTTCTTCCAGCTGGGCAGGTTCATTCAGTACTTTCCAGTTCATCTTTTTACTTATAGCCGACCATGCCCGCTGACATTTTGCATCCACCCTGTGAAGTGGTGCAGGAAGTGAAACCAAGTGCCAGAACTACAGCCAGGGCCGCGATGAGAAGTTTAGTTTTCATAAAAACTTTTGTTTACAGGATAATTCAAATCCTGTACCATTCCTCGATTTGGGGAATCGGTTCAGGGTTTGATTTTCCTAAGGTTATTGTAATGTCCAGTTACAGATGACGCAAATTAATAATAAAATATTGAATTATGCAAGCAGGGGGTTCCGGCAAGCCATATAAACGTACATTTGTACCTTATCTTAGGCTTATCAGAATATCATTATCATGGCTTTACAACTACAAAGACCCATTGCATTCATTGATCTGGAAACTACTGGAACCAACCTCGGGACAGACCGTATCGTTGAAATAGCAATTGTTAAAATCGGTAAGGATGGGCAGCAACAGACCAAGCGCAAGCTGATCAACCCAGAAATGCCCATACCCGCCGGCGCCTCTGACATCCATGGCATCACCGATGAAATGGTGAAAGATGCTCCCGTTTTCAGGCAGGTAGCCAATGAGCTGAAACAATTCCTGGAAAATTGCGACCTCGCGGGATATAATTCCAACCGATTCGATATCCCCCTCCTGGTGGAAGAGTTCCTCCGGTCCGGGCTGGATTTCGAAATGGGCAACCGGCGCATGCTGGATGTTCAGCGCATCTTCCATATGATGGAGCAGCGCACCCTGTCTGCCGCCTATAAATTTTACTGCAACAAGAGCCTGGACGGCGCGCACAGCGCCGAAGTGGATGCCGTGGCTACCTGGGAGGTGCTGCAGGCTCAACTGGAACGCTATCCTCAACTGGGCGACAGCGTGGAGTCTGTCATCAAGTTTACCGGCGAAGACCAGGTGGTGGATTTTGCCCGCCGTTTCATCCTCAGCAATGGAGTGGAAGTGTTCAATTTCGGTAAACATAAAGGACGCCCCGTGGCCGACGTTCTCAAAGCCGAACCGCAATACTACGACTGGATGATGAAAGGCGATTTCCCGCTTCATACCAAGCAAAAACTGACCGAAATATTGAACCGTACGCTTCTTAAGAAAGGATAAAACCGCAAGCAGGCAAATCAACAGTGGAAAAAGTAGTCATCATACCAACGTATAACGAGAAGGAGAATATTTCCAATATTATTCATGCCATCTTTGGCCTGAACCAGGATTTTCATATCCTGGTGATCGACGACGGTTCACCCGATGGAACAGCGGATATCGTCAAAGAGCTGCAGCTAAAATTTCCGGGCCTGCTTTTCCTCGAAGAACGCAAAGGCAAACTTGGATTGGGTACGGCCTATATTCATGGCTTTAAGTGGGCCATACGAAAAGGGTATCGCTTCATTTTTGAGATGGACGCCGATTTTTCGCATAACCCCAAAGACCTGCAGCGCTTATACGAAGCCTGTAAAACCGGGGGCGCGGATGTTGCCATCGGCTCCCGCTATGTGAAAGGCGGCGGTACCGTCAACTGGCCCTGGGACCGTATCGCCTTATCCAAAGGGGGCAGCCTGTATACCCGCATCATCACCTGGATGCCCGTACACGACACTACCGCCGGCTTCATGTGTTACCGCAAGGAAGTGCTGGAAGCCATTAACCTGGATGGAATCCGGTTTCTCGGCTATGCCTTCCAGATAGAAATGAAATTCGCCAGCTGGAAGCTCGGTTTCAAGATCAAAGAAGTTCCCATCATATTTGAAGACAGGAAATTCGGCGTCTCCAAAATGCACAAAGGCATTGTTAAGGAAGGTATCCTGGGAGTGCTCAAACTCCGCTGGGAAAGCCTGTTCAAAGATTACCACAACCGCATGAAAAATGCGGAAGGAGAAGAGGCCGCCGCATGAGAGCTGCATTTTTCCGCCTGCACCTTGCCATCTTCCTCGCCGGCTTTAGCGGTATC
>CBFGLD010000315.1:0-3350 GCA_965649495.1 uncultured Flavihumibacter sp.
AAAAAGCGCATGCCATTGATCCTGGATGAAGTGCATGCCCTGGAATGGTTAGCTGCCGGCTTACCGGAGCCGCGAATCCGGGAACTGGCAACTTTTCAATTTGATTCTACGTATATGGATGCATACACCATTCAAAAAGACTTCCTTAGCGCTGTTGACCCGGTGGAGCCTTTTGTTTACGAAGGCCTGCCTGCTTTAACCCGTGGATCCGTATGATACGATTCAAAGCAACCATACAGAAATACGGTGAAAATGGGGAAAAGTCCGGTTGGTCCTATATTTCCATTCCCGACACCCTGGCACAACAACTGAAGCCGGGGTGGAAGAAATCGTTCCGGGTAAAGGGAAGATTGGACCAGTTGGAGGTCAGGGGACTTGCCCTGATACCGGTAGGGGGTGGGAATTATATCCTGGCGCTTAAATCCGGACTCAGGAAGCAACTTCGTAAGGAGAAAGGGGCGGTGGTGGTGTTGGAGCTGGAAGAAGATAAAGATGCTTACGTGTTAAACGCAGCGTTGATGGATTGCCTGGCAGACGAATCTGCGGCAATGAAATTTTTTCAGTCGCTGGCTCCCTCACACCAGGTTTATTTCAGTAAGTGGATCGATTCGGCGCGGACGGAAGGAACCCAGGTGGCCCGTATCGCCAGGGCGGTATCGGCACTGGCTAAAGGACTGGGATACAGCGAAATGTTACGTGCCGACCGGGTCTGAACAATCGGGAAGGGGATTTGTTATCTTAATATATGAACAATCAGAATAAATTAGAGATCATTGAGCCCAGGACGGTTTGGATAGGAGAAGACCGGGCCCCGTTAAGCCTGGTGATGTATGGTGATTATGAAAGTGAGGCCTGTGCCCGTGCGCAGGAAGTCATCGACCAGATCCTGAAAAATTACGAAGGACAGGTTAAGTTTCAATTTCGGCATTTTCCGATGACCCGGATACATCAGTATGCCCACAAGGCCGCGGAGGCTGCGGTAGCCGCCGTTCAGGAAGGGAAATTCTGGGAAATGCACCACATCCTCTTTGCGCACCGCAAAAGGCTGGGATCTATCAGCTTGAAAGAATATGCGTTGGAAGCGGGAGTGAGGGATAAAAACCTGATCCCGAAACTGGTGGATTCCGTATATGGGTGGACCGTTAGGGCAGATTTATTAGAAGGCGTTGAAAAGGGTGTTCGTGATGTGCCTGCCCTTTTTATCAACGACCAGTTGTATGAAGGAAAAATCACCTATCCGGCTATAACCAAGACCCTGGTAGAAAAATTGCCTGTCCGCAAAAAAAGGGCCTGATGCTATAAACGGACCGTTGTTGGCAGGTAGTGGAAAAGTACACCATCAAACCATAAAATATGGGAAATTCTGCTTTACGCTGCCTGGCAACCTGCCTGGCTGTTAGCTGCTGCACTACTGTTACCGCACAGTTTGAAGTTAACCGGGTGGATGATTTTGGCAATGCCTCGCGTGCCTACCGGAACCTGGTACCTATTAAGGCCGTCCGGCATTTTGACCGGAACTTCCGGGAAGCGGAATATACGGTTTGGAAAATTTACAGCGACCGCCTGATTGCTTTTTTCAGTTACAACGATGTACAGGAGCGGGTCACCTATGATACGGAGGGAGAGTGGATCAGCACTAAGAAATTTGGCCGCAACAGTATCCTGGAACCCTGGGCTGCCGACCTGGTAAATGAAAACCGGGACGGGTTCCGGCTGTACGGCATCATCGCCCACCATAATCATCATAAACCGGATGTGATGCAGTACCAGGTTACCCTTAAAAAAGGAAAATCCATTCGGGTACTTCGATTCAGCAAGGAGGAGGTCCTGCGGGTGGAAGACCTGCAGAATGCGGACCCCACAGAGGTACATGAGTCGCCGGACATGGGGAAATAATGTACCTTTGCGTCCTTATTTTTTAGCGTATGTTATTGTTCAAGGAGTTTACGTTTGATTCGGCTCATTTTTTGCCTAATGTTCCAGAGGGCCATAAGTGTAAAGAAATGCATGGACATACTTACCGGTTGCGGGTTTGGTTGGAAGGTCCACTGCACCCGGAATTGGGATGGGTAATGGATTTTGCCGACCTGAAGCAGGTAGTCAAACCAGTGGTGGAAAGCCTGGATCATAAAACCCTGAATAAGCTGCCGGGATTGGAAAACCCTACCTGTGAAAGGATTGCGGTGTATATCTGGGACCATGTTAAGCCTAAATTACCCTTGTTGGTAAAAGTGGAATTGCATGAAACGCCCACCTCCGGTGTGGTTTATGATGGAAAATATTAAGAGGGCAACAGTTTGATTAAGTGAAAATACTTAACTTGAAGAACTGTAAACCAATATTATAATCATTAAACTATTACACCATGAGCTTACATGCAGATGAAATGAAAGACAAACTGGAATCAGGAGCGGAGAATGCGGAAAATAAGATGGAAGAGACCTGGGACAAAGTTGAAGACAAAGCAGAGGCCCTATGGAAGCAATTCCAGGAAAAAACCGGTTTTAGTGATGAGAAGATCGATGACTTAAAAAACAAGGCCGGGAACCGGATTGATGAAATAAAGGCGGAAATGTCTACCTGGGACGATGAAGCCAGGGAAAAGTGGGAAGAATTAAAAGGAAAAGCATCGGGATGGTGGGCCAGTATCAAAGATAAGTTTGACGGAGATGATACCCAGAAAGCCTGACAATCGTCAGGCTCTTTAAAATAAAACTGAAACCAATATCGTTTTTGTTTCGAGGGAGTTGGCTGAAAATGCTGAGGTCCTATGTAAAACACCCGTTTATGAAATGCAACCTAATTCCGGCAGGGTCTCTTGCCTTATTGATTCTTTTTGGTGCCACCGCATGTGAAACCGTTTATTCCAAGGACCAACCAGTGGCCAGTAGTGCAGACTCCAGTCAATCACCGGCAGCATCTGCAGGTAGCTCAGTAACCGGAGATACACCTGTTGCACCTCCTGCTGCTGCAGCTGTAATAGATACTTCGGTTTTTAACCAGAAGATAACTTACCTGGCCAATGGAGATACGACCGGAAGATGGCCGGTAAAAACCGACTATCCTGTTGTTGGAGCGATACTTCCTTTTAAGAGGATCATCGCTTATTACGGCAATTTGTACAGTACCCGGATGGGAATTCTGGGCGAACTTCCGCCCGCCCAAATGTTAGATCGCCTGAAAGGGGAAGCTAAAAAATGGGAAGCCGCTGATCCACAGATGCCGGTTCAACCTGCACTCCATTATATTGCGGTAACGGCACAGGGTAGTCCGGGTAAGGGAGGCAAATACCGGTTGCGAATGCCCTTTCACCAGATAGATTCCGTTTTAAACATGGCCAAAAAGATCGA
>CBFGLD010000316.1:0-3347 GCA_965649495.1 uncultured Flavihumibacter sp.
GCCGTTGATCCAGCAGTAAAAAAAAGAGTTCACTGCCCCGAAGCGCAGGGTCACGGTTTGCCCCTGCCATCCCCGCGGCAATTCAAATTCGCGGACATAAGATCCCACGGGGTTAAAAGCTTCCGGCACCCGTGGAGGATGGGGAGGAATGGGATATTCCACATCGGTAAAGATATAGGAGTCGAAACCCTCGGTCTGCCAGTGTGCGGGCACCCGGATATCTTTCCAGGAGCGGTGGTCAGCATCCATTCGGAAGAAATCCAGGGGCCGTTCTGCGGTTGTCTTAACCCAATGGAATTTCCAGGTGCCGTCGAGGCTTACCTGGGAGGAACTCTTTCCCGATTTTACTTCTTCCAGGCTCCCGAAAGGAAGGAACCAGGCATGTGGTTCCAGGGTATTGCGGGAAACCAACTGCGGGTTCTCCCAATCCTGTAACTGGCCGGCCTTTTGCTGAGCGGCAGCCGGTAAAGGTATCAGCATAAAGAGGAGCCCGGGCAGCAGAATACCTTCGGCACTAAAAAACAGTTTCATGGGCGTTGGTTACCAGTTAGGGGCCTGTTTGCTGTTTGGGTTTTTACTTATTTCGGAAAGGGGAACCGGGTACACATCGTGTTTTCCGTCAATGAAATTTCCGGCAAACTCGTGCTGGTGGTTCATCATAACGGATTTGATGGCTTCGGGAGCTTTTTTGCTGCGGCTCCACCGGTACAGGTCGGCCCAGCGGATGGCGTATTCCATAGACAGCTCACAGGGTCTTTCGTGATGGCGTATTTGCCGGCGGAGGGCTTCCTGGCTCATGGCAGCCAGGGGCATGGCTTTGGAACGAAGGCGTACCTGGTTTACCAGCAGCAGGGCGTCGGCGGTCCTGCCCTGTTCATTCAGGGCTTCCGCCTGCATCAGCAGCACATCGGCATACCGCATCAGGTGGATATTACTACCCGTATAATAACCATTGTCGGCCAGGTCTGTGGGGGCCGTATATTTCTTGAAATAGACAGAATGGTTGAGGTCGGCCTTCACCTCGGAATATTTCCGGGTAACCCCCGGTTGGTCTACCACCGCGGCAACCGATGCCGGGTCATCAAAAAACAGGGTACCGTACACGCGGTCGCTGTAGCCACCATCGGTACGCTTATCGGTTTTGAGTTCCTGCTCCAGCCAGGAGGATGGATAAAACAGTTCCCAACCGTTCAGGGCATAGGGACTAACTTCCCAGGGCATGGGGGTACGCTCGTCGTTTCCATTGGTACGATCGCCGGAAAACTGGATCTCGAACAAAGATTCCGGACCGTTTTCAGCTAAGCCGTTAAAGTTGTCCTCGTAATTATCCAACAGGCGGTAGTTACCACTATTGATCACTGCCTGGAAAGCGTTGCTGGCTTCCTGGAATTTCTCCTGGAACAGGCTGGCTTTCCCCAGGTAGGCCATGGCCGTAAATTTGGTTACCCGTCCCAGTTCCTGCGAACCGCGGTCATCCGGCAAATGCTCACTTGCAAAGGCCAGGTCCTGCTCTATCTGTTGCCAGATGGAGGATTCGGTAGCCGGTGCGGGATAAAATTCAGCGTTCGTTGCGGGCAGGGAGGTGATCAGCGGAATATTGGTGAAGTAGCTTTGCAGCAGGAGGTAAAAATGGGCACGCAGAAAGCGGGCCTCCGCCACCAGGCTGTTCTTTTCTTCTTCGCTCAACCCGTTCTGCGCATTGGAAGACACGTTGGGAATATTGGTAATGCACTGGTTGGCCCGGTTAATGCCGGCATAACACATATGCCAGAGGTTGGTGAAACTGCTTTCGTCGGTGGAATGGGTAAAGGATTGAAGGCTCTTGCCATAGCCTTCCGCTTTGTTATTGATCATTTCATCGGTTTTGTATTCCGATGCCACATAGGTTTCTTCGAACCAGGTCCATCTAGAACCGTCGCCCGCCTGCAAAGCTGCATAGGTGGCCGTGAGCGCCTGCAGGGCCTGCTCTTTTGTATTCCAGAACGAGGACCCCGAAAGCTCGTTCCGGTTGGATTTTTCCAGGTAGGATTTGGAACAGGAAGTGCCAGCCAGCAGCCCGGCTGCCAGTAAGGTCGTATATATAATTTGTTTGGTCATGCTGTAAAGTTTGAACGTTAGCAGTAGTTTAAAATTCCAGGTTAAGTCCCGCAAAATAATTCCGGGACAGCGGGTACAATCCCCTGTCGACACCCCTGGCGAAGGAGGAGTAATTCACCACTCCGGGGTCATAACCGGAATAATCGGTGATGGTGAAGATGTTACTGGCCCCCATGTATAACCGAAGTGTTTGAATTCCTTTCAGGTTAAACCGGTAACCGAGTTGCATGCTCTTGAGCCGCAGGTAGGAGGCTTTTTCCAGGAAGAGGTCTGAGGGCCTTCCCATATTACTGTTGGCATCCACCACGGTAACCCGTGGAATATTGCTGTTGGGATTGGCGGGCGTCCAGGCATCGAGCAGGTCGGTACTTTTGTTGAAGATGGTATTCTGGTACATCAGGCGTTTGGCACCGTTATACATATAATTACCCTGGGTACCCTGGAAGAAGATATTAAGGTCAAAGCGCTGGTAAGACAGGTTAGCGCTGATGCCGTATTCCAGCTTCGGCAAACCGCTACCCATGAAGCGCCGGTCGCTGTCATTCAGTTCTCCGTCACCATTTACATCCACAAAGCGCAAATCACCCAGTTGTGCATTAGGTTGAAGGGTTTTCATTTCATCCAGTTCTTTTTGGTTGCGGATCACGCCTGCTGTTTCGTAGAGGTAAAAGCGGCCGATCTGCCCTCCCACTTCGGTACGAGTGGTAGGAAAATTATTATAGTCCATATACCCGTCGGTAAATGCCTCGTCTGCATAACCGAGTTGCAGGATCTTATTGCGGCTGGCCGTGAGGTTGGCGGTAATGTCGTATTTCAGTTTCCGGTTATTGTTCCGATAGGTCATGGACAGGTCGATGCCCTGGTTCTGCATTTCTCCCCCGTTGCGAATGGGGTTAGACAGCAAGCCGGCACTGGGGGGTAAGGGGATGGTCACCAGCATGTCTGTGGTGCGGGTGCGGAAATAGTCCACCACTACCAGGATTCTTTCCTGCAACAGGGAGAGGTCAAGCCCGGCATTAAAGGTGGCCGATTGTTCCCACCGGATATCCGGCGAGGAGGCATTGGTGATGATAGCACCCACGGCAATATTCTGGCGGAGGCCGGCACCAAAGGGATAGTTCACGGCGGGGTTACCCGAACTAACGGTGGCCGGCAGGTAGAGGTAATCGGGGATACCCTGGTTACCCAGCACCCCATAGCTGGCCCTAAGTTTCAGGTCACTCACCGGTCCCAGGCGATCGCTCAAAAAT
>CBFGLD010000317.1:0-3266 GCA_965649495.1 uncultured Flavihumibacter sp.
GTTGAGTGATATCCTGCCTACCGGCTATGAGATCGGCGTTATCAACGGCCGCGTGAAACCAGGCGACACCGTTGCCATCGTGGGCTCCGGACCCATTGGCATGTCGGCCCTGCTCACCGCCCAGTTTTATTCTCCCGCCCGCATTTTTATGATCGACCTGGACGATAACCGCCTGGAAACCGCCCGAAAGTTCGGCGCTACCGATACCATCAACTCCAGCCGGGAAAATGTAGTGGAGAAAATCATGGCATCCACCAAAGACGGGGTAGACGTGGCCATCGAAGCAGTAGGCCTGCCCGACACCTTCAACTTCTGCCAGAAGATCATCCGCCCCGGCGGTAATGTGGCCGTAGTGGGCGTTCACGGGCACAGCGTAGACCTGCAGCTGCAGGACCTGTGGATCCGCAACATCACCCTCACCACAGGATTGGTCAGCACCAACACCACCCCCATGCTGCTGAAAACCGTGATGTCCGGAAAACTGCAACCCGCTAAGCTGATCACCCACCATTTTGTGCTGGATGATATGCTGAAAGCCTATAAAGTGTTTACCGATGCCGGAAAGGAAAAAGCCATCAAAGTCATCATCGATGCGGAAGCAACGCCGGTGCTGAAAGAGGCCGTTAGTGAAAAAGAAGAACTGGCAACAGCTTGATCCACCAAAAAAGCAGGCACCGGTTGCCTGCTTTTTTTTGGGTATTATGGTTTAATTTGTCGCCTGTAAAACTACCACCGCATGCGATCCCTGTTCCTGCTGTTGTGCCTCACCGTTAGTACCGTACTTTTTGCGCAACCTTATTATCCCGGGGCCGACTGGAAACAGCGACCACCCGGCGAACTGAAGATGAACAAAGCCTGGGTCGACAGCGCCGTGGCCCTGGCCCTGGCCAGTGAAACCAAAACCGACCGCGACCTGCGCATCGCCAGCTACCGCTCCTATGAACGCGAGCCGGGCTACCAGATACTGGGACCAGTGAAACCACGCGGAGGACCTGCAGGCCTCATCCTCAAAAACGGCTATATCGTAGCGCAGTGGGGCGATGTGGAAAGGGTGGACATGACCTTCAGCGTTACCAAGAGTTACCTCTCCACCATCGCCGGACTGGCCATTGACGAAGGACTGATCCGCTCCGTCAGCGACAAGGTTTCGCGTTATGTGTGGGACGGCAGTTTTGATTCTCCCCACAATGCGAAGATCACCTGGGAACACCTGCTGAACCAAAGCTCTGACTGGTCGGGGCAGCTCTTTGGGCAGTTCGACTGGGCCGACCGGCCCCCGCGCGAAGGCAGCATCGACGACTGGAAGAGCCGTAAACTCAATGAACCCGGCACCTTCTTCAAATACAACGATATCCGCGTGAACCTGCTGGCTTATTCCCTCCTGCAGGTATGGCGCAAACCTCTTCCCCAGGTGCTGAAAGAAAAGATCCAGGACCCCATCGGAGCTTCCACCACCTGGCGCTGGTACGGCTACGAGAACAGCTTCGTGAATATGGACGGCGTCATGGTGCAATCGGTCAGCGGCGGCGGCCACTTTGGAGGAGGCCTATTCATCAACGCTCTGGACCAGGCCCGGTATGGACTGCTGTTTTTACGCAAAGGCAGGTGGGAGGATAAGCAACTGCTCTCAGAAAATTGGGTGAAGGCAGTACACCAGCCTTCCAAAGCGAATAAGGCTTACGGTTACCTCTGGTGGAACAACAGCGATAACAGCCTGCGCGGCGCCTCCCCCGACCTCTATTATGCGGTGGGCTATGGCGGCAACTACATCGTGATCGATGAAGCCAATGACCTGGTGATCGTAGCCCGCTGGATCGATTCCGACAAGATGGGAGAATTGGCCCGGCTGGCCGCCCGGGCATGCAAAAATTAAAGTCCCCTCCCTGGTGATGCTGCGGGAGTATAGGTGTGCCAATATCGTGATGCCGAGGATACAGGGAGATAGTCAGCTAGTGACCAGGTAAAGTCGGGGTAAGTCGCGGTGAGTCAGGTGGTAGTCCCGAAAAGTCCGGTAAGGTCAGGAAAAGTCAGGTAAACGTCCGGCAGGTTTCCCGCACCATTCAGGGAATCGTCAGGCAGTTGCCTGGTAATAGTCCCGCAATTTCATGGCCTGAATCGTCTGCCTGGACCTATGCAACCGTTTATTTTTTGTATTTTAGGTTATGCCAAAACGAAATGCAAGCGACCTGCTGCCCCAACCCAAACAAAGCAGGAAGACCAATGCTGCCGCAAAAAACAGTCGCAATAACAGCTTTGAAGCCAATACCCAACGAACGATCCTGGTCAACACCCTGGCATCCGAAATAAACAGAAGTTTCAATTTGTATTGGAACGGTCGCAAGAGCCGCGACTTTTACCAGCGGATCTCCTCCAAAATGCGGAAGGAGCCGATGAATCATCCTTTCTTCATGATCCGCAAGCTCAGGTCCATGGAGTTGCATCACCGGTACATCAGCTCCCATCTTAGCCACAGCCCGGTAAGCTGGCAATTACATAAGAACGGCGACCTGGAGGTAACCCTGGAAGCGCACTGCCATAGTACGAGGGCCTACAAGGAGCGTGCGGACTCCTACTACTATAAGCTCATCCTGCTGAGCTGGCAAAAGAATAAACTAACGGCAACACACACCTGCCAACTGAGCGACTGGGTACCCGTTAATGAACAGGGCATGGGGTTTGAGTTTGAGTTCCAGCTTCCGCCCTCCACTACCTTTTGGTTGTTAGCTGTAGGGCAATCCTTATGCGAAAAAAAATCAGATATCCCCAGGGCTACTTCGCATGCCATGCACATCGAGGCAGTAGAAACCCTGGTGGAAGAGGATGCAGAACTGGCAAAGATCATGGATGCTGAAGAAGCCATGCAAATAAAAAACAGTATCAATAAAATCTCCACTGAGCCCCGCGTGAGAGCCAAAAAATTAAGGCCGTAATAAAACAAAGCTTTTAGAAAACTATTTCCTCCCACCAATACGGCAGGAGGAAATAGGAGTTGTTTCTTACGGATTATTTACATCCGTGCGCACTTTAATGACCACAAAATATTCCGATTGCGGCCCGGTATATTGCACCCTGCTCTCATGGGTGCCCGCAGCATTATTGAATATCTCCCAGGTCTTGGTGGGATCTATTTTTCCATGCTCATCCAGATAGATCTTTCGCTTACCCACACTCACATTGATGATATCGGCCGGGGGCAGTGTATTGCTCCAGCCCGCGCTGGTTCGGGTAGTGCGAATGCCATCCAGTTCCAGGTTACCCCCGATCAC
>CBFGLD010000318.1:0-3265 GCA_965649495.1 uncultured Flavihumibacter sp.
AAGCCGGGGTGCTTTGGCAATTATGCCGAATCGCTGGCCTACCTGAAAGGCCTGGCAGATGAAGGGCTGACGGCGCTGGAGCAGGGGGGAGCTGCCTTTCCCTTTACGATGGTGTCCGGGTGGGACGGCTTTTCGGACCCCGCCTCTTTCCGGAAATTCAACCGCGCCCTTGCAGCCAGGATAGCGATGTACCAGGAAGACTGGACGGCGATGGAAACGGCGCTGACGGCCTCCTACCTGGACGAGGACGGCGACCTCAATGCCGGTCCGACCCTCCTGTATTCCACCGCTGCGGGTGATATTACCAACCCCATGTGGCGTTCCTTTGATAATGCCAGCACGCCGATGCTGGTGCAGGCAAACTTTATTCCGGAAGCCGAAGCGGGCGACCAGCGGGTATTTGGTACCAGCCAGGCAGCCGGCGGCAGCGCCAGGATCCGCCAGCGCACCACCGCATCAGCACCGCCGGACTACCCGCTGATGACACACGAAGTGCAGCTCTATGCCACCAACGAATCGCCCATCCGGATACTCCGCAACGAGGAGCTGATCCTGATGATGGCAGAGGCCAAAATACAACAGGGAGCGCTGGACGAAGGGGCCGACTACCTGGACATCATAAGGGAGGCCAATGGACTGGAGCCCTTGCAGACAGCCAAACCGGCTGTGCGGGGTAACAAAGACCGACTGGTAGACGAGCTGCTGCACCAGCGCCGCTACAGCCTGTTCCTGGAGGGACACCGCTGGTTCGATATGCGGCGGTACGACCGGCTGAATACGCTGCCGCTGGACAAAGCCACCCATGAAGTATATACGCAGTTTGCCATGCCCAAAGCCGAAAGCGATTGGGACAGTGTGAACCCCTGCGAGTAAGCGGGAAGTAGTAAGAAGAAAGTAGTAAGTAAGGAAGGTTTACTACCAGGCGCGGGAGTTTTCCCGCGCTTTTTTTATGGTATTTTTGTCGTAATTTAGTCGACCTGCCGGTTTTTTAAATTAACGGCTAACATCTTGTATTTCAGTCTATTCCGGTAGTTTCCAAGTCCAACCCACCCGCCTCCTGCCCGAATTTTAAGGAATCATTTTATCCCCATTTCGCATTATTTTGTAATTTACGGCCTGATTTTTGTGGACAGGGCGCTCCTCCTCCCCGGGAAAGCGCCATAAACCCTGAATTACGAATGGCACTGAGTCAAAGTTTACAACAAAAATTATTGCAGAAGCTTTCGCCGCAGCAGATCCAGCTGATGAAGCTTTTGCAGGTGCCAACGGCCAATCTGGAAGAACGCATCAAGGAGGAGCTGGAGGAGAACCCGGCACTGGAGCAGTCGGATGAAATGGGGGAGGAATACGATGAGAAAGATGAATTTGAGTCGCCGGAAGACGAGTACGATACGGAGGGCAGCGAGGAAGAGTACGATAATATTGACCTCAGCGATTATGTACACGAGGGGGATGACGAGATCGCGGATTACAAGCTGCGCGACGATAATTACCCCGAGCTGGACGACAAACAGGTGACCCCCTTTCGGGTAGAGACCACCCTGCACGATACCCTGGCAGACCAGCTGGGCATGCTGAAACTGAATGAGCGCAGCATGAAAATTGCGGAGCAGATCGTGGGCAGCATCGACGACGATGGGTACCTGCGCCGGGAGACCTCCTCCATTCAGGATGACCTGGCGTTCCGGCAGAATATTGAAGCCAGCGAAGAGGAGATCGAAGACCTGATTTCCCTGATCCAGCAGTTTGACCCGGCCGGTGTGGGCGCGCGCGACCTGCAGGAATGCCTGCTGCTGCAACTGGAACGCCGGAAAAAGGAAGGCAACCCCGCCGTGGAGGGCGCCATCGAGATCCTGGACCGCTATTTTGATGAGTTCACCAAGAAACACTACGACAAGATCCAGCGCGGACTGAATATTGACGACGACCAGTTAAAGGAGATCATCCAGCAGATCATCAAGCTGAACCCCAAGCCCGGCGGCAATGTGGGGGAAGTGAACAAGGCGGAAAGTTATGTCGTCCCCGACTTTTTCATATTCAACAACGGGGGTAAGCTGGAGCTGACCCTTAACAGCAAAAATGCACCGGACCTGCGCATCAGCGAAGGGTATCGTGATATGCTGAAGGACTACGACAGGGGCAGCAAAAAAGACAAGCGGCAGAAAGAGGCCGTATTGTTCATCAAGCAAAAGATCGATGCGGCCAAGTGGTTCATTGATGCCATCAAACAGCGCCAGCACACGCTGATGATGACCATGCAAACCATCATGGAATACCAGCACGATTTTTTCCTGACGGGAGACGAAACCACTATGCGTCCGATGATCCTGAAAGATATTGCGGAAAGGACCGGGCTGGATATCTCCACGGTAAGCCGGGTTGCCAACAGCAAGTTTGTACAGACCGAATTCGGGACCTATCGCCTGAAGTTCTTCTTCTCTGAAAGCCTCAGTACCGAAAGCGGCGAAGAAGTGAGTACCCGCGAAGTAAAAAAAATACTGAGTGACCTGGTGGAAGCCGAGCACAAACGTAAACCCTTAAGCGATGAACGATTAACCGAGTTATTGCAGGAAAAAGGTTATAACATTGCACGCAGAACAGTGGCCAAATACCGCGAACAGCTGAACATACCGGTGGCCCGCTTAAGAAAGGAAATATGATATTCGCCCAGGTACTCTCTTTTATATTCCATCCCCTGTTTATCCCGGGATATATCACCCTGTTCCTGCTATACCTGCATCCCTTTGCTTTTGCGGGCAGCACGGAATGGTACAAGACCATCAAACTGGCTTCGGTGATGGTAAGCACCACCCTCTTTCCCGCGTTTACGGTTTTTCTCCTGAAACAATTAGGGTTTGCGGGCAGTATCCGGTTAGAGACACAAAAAGAAAGGATCATACCGATCGTAGCTTCGATGGTATTTTATTTCTGGATCTTTTACGTGAGCAAGAACCAGGCAGACAATCCCCCCGAGCTGGTGAAGATGTTGTGCGCGGTATTCATCAGCAGCATCATTGCACTAACGGCCAACAATTTCATCAAGATCAGCCTGCATACCATTGCCATGGGAGTGCTGGCGGGGTTCTTCATTTACATGTCCTGGACCAGCATGATCCCGATGGGTGTACCGCTTTCTGTTGCGTTATTGATTGCCGGTGCCGTCGGAACAGCCCGCATGGTAGCCAGTGATCATACGGTGCCGGAAATTGTTTGGGGATATGCCGCCGGGCTGGTTAGTATGTTCGTTGCCGTTTGGGTGGTTTAG
>CBFGLD010000319.1:0-3264 GCA_965649495.1 uncultured Flavihumibacter sp.
TAGAATCAGCAACAGCTTCAGTTGTTTCAGCAGCGTTGTTACAAGCAGCGAAAGCAGCGGCGATAGCCAGAACAGCAAAAAACTTTTTCATGAACGTTCTTTTTTGTGTGTTTGAATGAATGATTTGCAGGTTAATACAGAAAGCCAAAAAAGGTAACCCCGGTTTCTTAAAATATTTTTTTACCCTTTTTTACGGGTTACTATTTGTTATTTTGGGTATTAAACCAAGCAGTGTGATCACAGATCCAACGGAAAAAGATTTATTGCGGGGATTGGCGCTGAACGACAGGGTGGCAACGGAAACGATTTACCGGCAACAATATAGCAGGGTCCAGGCAATGATCCTGAATAATAACGGTTCTGCCGATGACGCCCGGGATATTTTCCAGGAAACCATGATGGTGCTCTATGAAAAATCCCGATCCGGTGATTTCGAATTGCATTGCCAGTTGAATACATTTATATATTCTGTTGCCAGGCGCTTGTGGCTCAAACGTTTACAACAATTATCGAAATATTCAACTGATGTGGAAGAAGTAGCTGACACGGTGCCGGTAGAAGAAGAATTGGAAAAACACGAACAGCAGCACCTGGCTTTCCAGCAGATGGAAAAAGCCCTGCTCAGCATCGGGGAACCCTGCCGGAGCCTCCTGGAAGCGTACTATATCCATAAAAGGTCAATGGCAGACATTGCCGGCAGTTTTGGTTATACCAATGCCGACAATGCCAAGAACCAGAAATACAAATGCCTGACCCGTTTGAAAAAACTGTTTTTCGCTCAATATAAAAATCAGTCGGTATGATGGAAGATGTGCAGTTACTGGATGCAGTGGAACGTTATTTACGGGGGGAGATGCCACCCCAGGAGAAGGAAGCGTTTGAGGCCTTACGCCGCTCGAGCCCGGATGTGGACCAGTTGGTCGTGGAACAATCTCTTTTCCTGCAACAGTTCGAAGCTTTCGGGCAGCGCCGCCAGTTCCGGTCGCTGCTCCAGGATACCCATTCCCGGCTGACGGAATCCGGGCAGATCAAAGCCGAAGCCCCGAAGGTTAAGCTGGTTCAGATGATGGAAAAATACAAACGTGTGCTTGCCCTGGCAGCATCCATCGCTGGCATTACCGCCCTGGCAATCAGTGGGTTGGTCACTTACCTGACACCTAAAAGCAGCCCTGTGGAGATCGCCCAGCTGAAAAAAGAGCTGAATGCCGTCAAGATCTCCCAGAAAAAGACCCAGAACGAGATCAATACCTTTAAAACGGCGGACAAACAAACCGATAAACCGGTTGATTTCCGTCCCGCCACTCCCGGTAAGTTTGGAGGCACTGGCTTCCTGATCGATGGTAAAGGCTACCTGGTGACCTCCGCCCACGTAGTTGCCAAGGCCGATTCGATTTACATTGTGAACACCAAAGGCCATTATTTCAAGGCTAAAACCATCCATGTAAACGACAATACCGATATCGCCATCCTGAAGATCGTGGACAGCCGCTTCCAGCCGGTGGGCAAATTGCCCTATGGCATCCGCAAGTCCAAAGCCGACCTCGGCGAACAGATCTTCACCCTTGGCTTTCCCCGTACGGAAATTGTATACAATGAAGGTTACCTGAGTGCAAAAACCGGTTATAACGGTGACACCATCGCTTACCAGATCGCTATCTCTGCCAACCCGGGTAATTCAGGCGGGCCCATTTTCAACGCAGCCGGTGAAATCATCGGGGTGCTGAGCGGCAAGCAACTAACCGCGGAAGGCGTGGTTTTCAGCAGCCAGAGCAAAAACATCCTGCAAGCGCTGGATTCCCTGAAGGGCGACAGCTCCGCCGGTCCTATCCGCATTCCTACTCATAGTTCTGTAAAGGGTGTGGACAGGGTGCAGCAGGTTAAACGGATCGAAGAATGCATCTATAATGTAATGAGCTATTGACCCGTTTTCGCGTCCTTCCTGGTGTAGCGTTAATACTGAGTTCGACGCGAACGTGATGCGGCCACAGATCTATTTTTAACTCATTACCTGGCAGAAAACCAGTCTTTTATTATTTCCATAGGTTGTCCGGGTATTCCCCTTTTGCTACCAGGGCATCCAGGCTGGCCTGAACGCTGGGAGCATCTTCCTTATAGGTAACTCCAAACCATTCTGAACTGGTGGGTATCACCGGGATCACCCCCTTACCGGTGCGGCTAAACTCATCTGCCACAATGGGAATAAAAAATTCAGCTTTCGGGTTGCCGGCATTTGCTTGCACAAACTCCCGGAACATCACCTGGCTGATCGCAAATATGGATGGATGGAAACACCAGAAATTCATTGAAACACTGCTGTTCAGCGGCAGTTCGCGGGGTTCGGCCTGGTCGTCACAAACGATCTTCCCATCCTGCAGAGATATGTTCAACCGCTCGGCTATAGAAGCCAGGTTACCTTTTTCGTCGACCTCGCACACCCCGCGGTTCACCGTTCCATGTGCGGAAAGGGTCTTCAGCAGGTCATATCCAATGATAGCATAGGTCTGTTCGTTGCAATCGGTGGTCAGGAAGCGGTAAGCCTTCTCAAATGCATCCCGGCCGTAAAAATCATCGGCGTTGATCACTGCAAAGGGCTCCATTACAGCCGATTGAGCACATAAAACTGCATGCGCGGTACCCCAGGGCTTGGTCCTGTCTGCCGGAACTTCCATCCCTTCCACATAGGCCCCGAGGTCCTGGAACACGTATTCCACCTGTATCCTGCCCTCCAGTTTGGAGCCAAATTTCTCGCGGAAATCCGCTTCAAAATCCTTCCGGATAATAAAAACCACCTTTCCGAAACCCGCCCGGATCGCATCAAAGATGGAATATTCCATGATGGTTTCTCCAGCCGGACCAAATCCTTGTATCTGCTTCAGGCTTCCGTATCTTGAGGCCATTCCGGCAGCCAGTATCACTAAAGTTGGTTGCATGTGCTAATTTCGTTTTTTAGGGCACGAATATAGGATAGACAGATGAATTTCACTACCCCTCCTCCAGACATACCCCTCCAGCCTATCCGGTTACAAGGGAAAAAAAACCATGCAATCGATGTACTAAGATTGGACCTGCTGCACCCGGTGGTTTCCGGGAATAAGTGGTTCAAGCTGACGGAGTGGATGGCCATCGCCCAACAGGAACCATGCGCTGGTATCCTGAGTTTCGGGGGTGCCTATTCCAATCACATTGTAGCCCTGGCCTGGGCAGCGCGGGAAGCGGGCTTTCCGTCCCGCGCTTTGATCAGGGGGGAAGAACCTGACTCCCTCA
>CBFGLD010000320.1:0-3250 GCA_965649495.1 uncultured Flavihumibacter sp.
ATCAAAAATGGTCTTATTCCGGAGATGTGTCACGATCTTAAGAAAATCCGGCGTCCTGAACTCGTTCCACTCGGTGGCGATGATCAGTGCATCGGCTCCTTTCAGAGCCTCATACTGGTTGTCGGCATAGGTGACCTTGTCGCCTATCTGCTGCTTTACGTTCTTCATCGCCTCGGGGTCGAATACCGTTACGGTGGCCCCGGCTTTCACCAGTTCGTCTATCATATACAAAGCCGGTGCTTCCCGGATATCATCCGTGTTCGGCTTAAAGGCCAGTCCCCAAAGCGCAAAATGCTTTCCGCTTAAATCGTCGTTGAAAAATCTCCGGATCTTGGGCATCAGGTGCAGCTTCTGCTTTTCATTTACATCCATTACCGCGTTCAGGATCTGAAAGTCGTAATCCACTTCACCCGAAGACTTCACCAGCGCCTGTACATCTTTCGGAAAGCAAGATCCGCCGTAGCCGATCCCCGGAAAGAGGAATCTTGTCCCTATTCTGACGACGCTCCCAATTCCCAGGCGCACCATGTCCACATCTGCACCCCGGCGCTCGCACAACTGCGCTACTTCATTCATGAAGGATATTTTCGTAGCCAGGAATGAATTGGCAGCATACTTGGTGAGTTCTGCCGAACGCTCATCCATATAGATAACCGGATTGCCGGAGCGAACAAAAGGCGCATACAGCTCACCCATTAATTTCCGCGCCCGCTCACTGCTGGTTCCCACCACTACCCGGTCCGGCTTCATGAAGTCGTCTACGGCCACACCTTCCCGGAGGAACTCGGGATTGGATACCACATCAAATTCACCGCTATAATTTGCCGCCACCGCTGCATGCACTTTTTCTGCCGTGCCTACAGGTACCGTACTCTTGTCTACCAGAACTTTGTAATCGGTGAGCAGCTTGCCAATATCGGATGCTACTCCCAGTACGTATTTCAGGTCGGCCGATCCGTCCTCTCCAGGTGGAGTGGGTAAGGCCAGGAATATAATCTTTGCCTCGCGGATACCTTCTGCCAGGTCAGTAGTGAATTTTAACCGCCCTTCCTTGAGGTTGCGCAGGAAAAGCTTTTCCAGGCCAGGTTCATAAATGGTGATCTCTCCGTTGGAGAGCATGTCTACCTTGCGCTTATCTATATCCACACAGATAACATCATTACCTGTTTCTGCGAAACAGGTTCCCGTAACTAATCCGACATAACCCGTTCCGACAACTGCAATTTTCATAAATAAGAATAGATTGTTTTACTTTTTATTAATGTATTCCAACACTTTGGAACTGATAAACTCCAGCTGCTCCTGGTCCAGTTCCGTATGCATGGGGAGAGAGATGACCCTTTCCGTGAGCCAGTCCGTCACAGGCAAATTGTATGCCGCTCCTCCGAAGGAGGCAAACATCTGCTGGCGGTGGGCCGGCACCGGGTAGTAGATCATGGATGGAATGGAATGATCGGCCAGGTACTGGTGGAGGCCATCGCGGTCTACCCCTTCCAGCAACAAGGTATACTGGTGAAATACATGTTTATTGTTTGCGGCGCGATAGGGGGTCGTGATTTGCGGGCAGGCTGCAAATGCCTGGTCGTAATGGTCCGCCGCCTTCCTGCGCGCATCGATATAGGCGTCCAGCCTCGGTAATTTTACATTCAGGACCGCGGCCTGGATACTGTCGAGCCTGCTGTTACACCCTACCAGGTCGTGGTAATAGCGCTTGCTCTGGCCGTGATTGGCGATCATCCGTATCCGGGAAGCCAATGCATCGTCGTTGGTGCAGATGGCCCCGCCGTCGCCGTAACAACCCAGGTTCTTGGAGGGGAAAAAGGACGTGCACCCGATGGTTCCAATGGTCCCGGTCTTTTGCTTTCTGCCGTCACTGAAATGATAATCACTGCCGATGGCCTGTGCATTGTCCTCAATTACAAACAGGTTATGCCTGCTGGCAATATCCATAATGGCTTCCATGTCTGCTGCCTGTCCGTATAAATGTACCGGCACGATAGCCCTGGTACGGGGGGTGATGGCTTTTTCGATGGCCACCGGATCCAGGCAAAAGGTTTTGGGATCCACATCCACAAACACCGGCTTGAGGCGTAGCAGGGCTACCACTTCGGTGGTGGCAATATAAGTAAAAGAGGGGGTGATCACTTCGTCGCCCGGCTGCAGGTCCAGCGCCATCATGGCGATCTGTAAGGCATCGGTGCCATTGGCACAGGGAATCACATGCCGGGCACCCAGGTATTGCTCCAGGCTCTTCCCAAAGTCCTGTACCGCCTTTCCGTTTATAAAGGATACACTATCAATCACTTCGTGTATTGCCGCATCTACCTCTTCTTTGATCTGGAGGTATTGCTGCTTCAGATCCACCATTTGTATTGCCCGCATAGGTCTGTTCCGCTTTTAAAATGCGCACAAAAATAGCAAAATATAGGTAGGGTGAAAGTTTGAATTTAGTTTTGCCTCTCATAAACAACCTGATAGGTGAGTCTTTTACTCTATAATATTTTCCTGCTCCTCTATGGATGGGCCCTGAAACTGGCAGCCAACTGGAACCCTAAAGCCCGGCTATGGGTCTCGGGCAGGAAGCAGTGGGAAGCCGGTTTGCGCACCGCCATGCAACAAGGCTCCGGACCGGTTATCTGGATGCACTGTGCCTCCCTGGGCGAGTTCGAACAGGGCCGCCCCGTCCTGGAAGCCCTCCAGGCACGCTACCCCGGCCACCGCATCCTGGTGAGCTTTTTCAGCCCCTCCGGCTACGAGATCCGGAAGAACTACGCCGGCGCACACCATGTCTGTTACCTGCCACTGGACAGCCACGCCAATGCGCGGAAGTTCGTGGCTATCGCTCAGCCCAGCCTGGTGATCTGGGTGCGCTACGAATTCTGGTACCATTACCTCACCCGCCTGCATGCCGCCAGGATCCCCGTGATCCTGATCTCCGCCCTTTTTCGGCCCTCCCAGCCTTTTTTCCGCTGGTACGGCGCCCTCCACCGGCATATGCTGGCCTGCTTCTCCCATATTTTTGTGCAGCAGCAGGCTTCCGCCGACCTGCTGAAAAAAATCGCTTTCACCAACCTGTCCGTGAGTGGCGATACCCGCTACGACCGGGTTTCCGAGATTGCCGCCTCCTTCCGGCACCTGCCGGAGATCGCAGCATTTATTGGCGGCAAGCCCTGCCTGGTGGCCGGCAGCACCTGGCCCGAAGACGAAGGGGAGCTGGACCACTATGCCAACTCGCGCCCCCACATGCGAT
>CBFGLD010000321.1:0-3214 GCA_965649495.1 uncultured Flavihumibacter sp.
GCCGCCACGGCGAGCGCCGCGCGGGCGGCCTCCGTCGCCAGCCCCCGCCCCGTGGCGTCGGCGCGCAGCCAGTACCCGATCTCCACCCGGTCGGCCGCCTCGAACGCGACCCGGCCTGACGCGAGCCGCGGGTAGAGCCCGACCTCCCCCTGCACGTCGCCGGTGTCCGGGGCGAAGAGCCCCCAGCGCCACTCCCTCCGTTCTTCTTTGCTGGTTCCACCGCAGCATTTTCACTGGGTATCTCATACCTGCCGGTTTTCTGCGGAGCAGAAGAATAGTCGGTGTTTGCGTTTCTATTTGTTCTTTTAACTGCTTTCCTTGCTACAGCTGGCTTTACTGTTTCTTCAACTGGATTAACTGTAGTAAGTTTTTCTCCAGCCTTTTCTTCACCAGGCTTTTCAATGCTCTGGCAGGCTGCCAGTCCCCCGATCACGATCATTGAGTAGATAATTTTTTTCATGTCTTAGATTTTAGTGTTTAAAAATTATAAGTCATGAAGTCCAAATTTGGGACCATTGTGCCAGTTTTGCCCTCCCCTGATAGCCTATTAACAAAGGATTCTGTTAGCTGTTAAATTGACGATAAGTATGACCTTTTTCATAAGTGCTGATTAAACCTTTTAAACCATTTACAGTCCTCACATTCTAGCGCATTTTTACCCGCAAAACATACATGTCTGCTGTAATGTATAATGTTTTGTCATCATCGGCTAGTGCCACATTTGAACATGCTTCCGGAATACGGATTTTACCAAGCACACGGGCATTTTTATCAAAGATCCAGACACCCCCCGGACCAGTTGCAAAAACATTCCCACGTGCATCTACCTTCAAACCATCCGGACCACCCTTGTCTGACTTTCCTGCCTCGGTGGCATCATAAAACATTCGGGGATTGGTCAATGAATCATTCGTGGCAACATCAAATGCATACCATCCCAGTACAGGTGCTTCAGAGTTGGCAACAATCAGTGTTTTTTCACCAGGAAGGAATACTATGCCATTTGGACGCTTTATCGAATCAACCAGAAGGCTTACAGTTCCATCTACTGCAACTTTATATACACCCTGGTAAGGGGCGGCTTTTGTAGAATCATCAATATAACCAGGAAGTCCATAAGGCGGGTCGGTAATAAAAAGATCGCCGTTGCTCCGGTATGCTGCATCATTGGGACTGTCAAATTTTTTCCCCTGATAACTGTCTGCGATTGTTATAAATGTGGGGCGTGGAGCATCCAGTGGAGCATCCATTAACGCTATGCGTCTGTCGCCATGCTGGCAAAGCACAAGTTGGCCTTTACTGTTGAGTAATAATCCATTTGATCCGGGCTCTCTGCCACCTTCACCACTACCTGTAAAACCACTTGGCTGTAAATAAATTTCCTTGCCTTTAGTTTCTGTCCATTTGTAAATGGCATTCCTCGGTATATCAGAAAACAACAGCATTTTATGTGCATCCACCCACAATGGTCCCTCGCTCCACTCAAATCCATCAGCAATGATCTCCACAATAGCATCCTTACTTATGATCTCATCCAGTGCAGGGTCGCTTCTTTCAATTGATCCGATGGTCTTATACGCTGGCTGGCTGCCGGAATTGCAGGCCGAGGCAATAAGTGTAACGCTTAAGATTAAACGTATTATAGTATTTGGTTCTAGTAGATTTTTTTGAAACATGGCATGCAATTAAGGGATAATGAATTTACGATATATCTCCAGCTTTAAGTATTTTAGGGTACAATCAATCACCACAGCATATGAATCGTCGTAAATTCCTGAAATTGTCTTCAACAGGTGTTTTGGTTTCATCGATGCCTGTTTTCCCATCTTTTACAAAGTATGCAAAATACCGTACCGCTTTAGTTGGCTCAGGATGGTGGGGGATGAATATTCTCCGGGAAGCAATTGCGGCCGGAGAGTCTAATGTTGTGGCACTCTGCGATGTGGATGATCGATATCTCCTTCCGGCAGCGGAAGAAGTTAATAAATTGAATGGCAATCGGCCAAAAACCTATAAGGATTACCGTGAGATGCTTCAAAAGGAACGTCCCGAGATCGTTATTGTAGCAACACCAGATCATTGGCATCCATTGATCACCATTGCTGCACTGGAGGCCGGTGCGCATGTATATGTGGAGAAACCCATCGGTCATACCATCAATGAAGGCAAAGCCATGGTGCGAGCCGCAAGAGCAACCAACCAGGTTGTTCAGGTGGGAACCCACCGGCGGGTATCACCTCATAATATTTCCGGGATGGAATTCCTGAAATCGGGGAAAGCCGGTAAGATTGGAATGGTGAGGGCTTTTGTTCATTATGGTGGCGATGCCGGAAAAATAATTCCGGACTCTGAAGCTCCAAAAGGATTGGATTGGGATGCCTGGTGTGGACCAGCTCCTCTTCGCCTTTATAATGCTGCAATCCATCCAAGAGGATTTCGACAATTTCTCGATTACTCCAATGGTCAATTAGGTGACTGGGGTATTCACTGGATGGACCAGATCCTTTGGTGGACAGAAGAAAAAGGACCCCGGAAAATATTTTCTTCTTCCGCCCGACGCATAAAGAGTGATAATACGGATGCACCCGACACCCAGCTGGTAAATTATGAGTTTGAATCATTCAATGCAGTATGGGAACATCGACTCTATGGTGCTAATGAAGCCGAGAAAGCTAATGTGGGTTGTTATTTTTATGGAACGGAAGGAACCTTCCATATGGGTTGGCAGGATGGATGGACATTTTATCCCGCCGATAAGAAAAAGTCACTGATACATGCTGATCCCGTGCTACATACTGTTGACCATCATAATGTAAAGGAACTTTGGGCCGACTTCCTGGCTTCAATTGCCCAAAAGCGCAGGCCGGTTTGTGATATTGAAATTGGTCACCGTTCAACCAATATGAGTTTACTGGGTATGATTTCAGCGAAAGCGGGGAGGAGCATCACTTGGGATCCCGAAAAGGAAATGATTCCGGATGATGAAGCTGCTTCGGCATTATTGAAGAGAGATTATCGCGCTCCCTGGATATATCCTTCTGCATGATTGAATTATATATAAGATCCATTAATTTCCAACAATAAATTTTGTACTTATGCCAACCAATCGTCGTGGATTTATTACCAATTCTGCAAAAGCGCTTGCTGGAGTATATGCTGCATCCATTGGATTCAGTGCTAAGAGTTATGCACGCATAATTGGAGCAAATGATCG
>CBFGLD010000322.1:0-3197 GCA_965649495.1 uncultured Flavihumibacter sp.
TGAAGTTTTATGTGCTGGGGCCGCCGCGGGATAGGGATATGCGGTATTTCCGGATCGCTACGGAGGAGGAGGAGATGTATCATTTGAGGAGGGCAGGTGCGGGTGCTGAAGGGGCGGATGATGCGGCTGCGGGTGACCGTTACCTGCGACCGGCAGTGTCGTTTAATGCGCCGCTGGTGGAGAGCGGGATCACGCTCCGCGAGGGACAGTCGCCTTTTGGCGAGCAGTACCAGTTGCAGGGAAAGGAGAAAGAGGCTTTCCTGAAGAACTATGAAACGGCGGCTATGCGTTGGCGTCAGATAGAGACCGACTGGCTGGAGAATGCCGCCTCCCTGGCGATGCGGGTGACGGCGCTGACCAATAATACCAGCCTGGCGCTGGCCATAGAGTTCGGCGACAGCGGGCGGGTGCTCCTGCTGCCGGGGGATGCGCAGTCGGGCAACTGGATGGGCTGGCACAAACCTTCGGTGAAGCGCAGCCTGAAGAAAAAGGGCGGCAAGGATACCGGTGAGTTGCTGGCCAATACGGTCTTTTACAAGGTGGGTCACCACGGCAGTCACAACGGAACGGCATCGGTAAGTGGCCTCAACCAGGTGGAGAGCGATGACCTGGTGGTGTTCATGCCGCTGGTGCAGGACAAAGTGCCTTCGGCCTGGGGTGGGTCGGACAATTTCCCGGACCAGTCGCTCAACCGGGTGCTGGTGGAGAAATCGCGGGGGCGGCTGGTGCGCACCGATATCGGGCTGGTACAGGAAGCGCGCGCCAAAAAATTACGGGGGGAACTCAGCGCCAAAGAGAAAAAAGCGTTTGCGGACTCCTTTACCAAAGGGCCTTTTTGGGTGGAATACGTAGTGATGGGGTAACTATATTCTGCCATAAAAATTGCACAATCGGCACAAAGACTTGCACTATCGGCACTATTTGGCCTGACCGCTTGCTTACAATAATTATCCTGGTTAGATTTACTTCCGTTACTAACACACAGGTATACCTCTTTTTAATCCGCCCCACGAAGATCCGTACTACTATATTTTTTAACCTCTTTTAAAAAATTAGTAATGCAACCAACAACCCTCTTCTATCCCGATTCCGGCGGACTGCGCCGGCTCATGACCAATGATCTTATTTATGTCCAGGGCCGCCATGGCTATTGCGAGCTGGTGACCACCTTTCAAACCTTCCGCTTCAGCGGCAGCCTGCAGCAGGTGCAGGAAGCACTGCCCGAAGGCGAGTTCCGCCGCATCCACAAACATTTCCTGGTAGCGGTGGACCGGATCACCCGCGTAACCGACACCTATGTGATGGTGGAAAATGTGGTGATTCCCCTGGGCTGTGGGTACGAAAAACCCGATTCCGAATGGTACGGCATGGCCGCCTGACCCCAAAGCAGCACGCTATGCAGTACTTTTTCTTTCACCGCTCCCTGAAACCGATGCAGTTCTCTAAACTCAACGATCCGGATATCCTCAAACCGCCGTTCCTTGAGGACGCCAATAACCGGATAACTCCAACCTTCAAGGGGGAGATCCTGTTGCAGGACCGATCGGAGGAATTTTACGGCATCTCCCTGCGGCATTTTAACTACCGGAAAGAAGCCGACCTGCGGGTGGCGGAAGCAGCCCCCTGCATGCGGCTGGAATACCTGTACGAGGGCTCGGCACATGTTCGAAACGGGGAGGATAGGCCGAAACTGCTGGAGGCAGGAAGCTACCTGTTCACCCGGGACCCGGAATACCAGTTCCGTTCCAGCAAAATTTCCGGGGCCCGGGTCCTGGTCTTTTACCTGCCGCATTTGGAAAAAAGAATACCCGATTGCGATTCGCTGGCAGATGGAAAGGTGTATTTCAGCAATGCAGAAATGAGGGGGATCGTCAGTGCGCTGTTCCGGCACGACTGCGGCAATACTGCGCTGACCATGTATTACGAGGTTACCGGGAAGCTACTGGTGGCGAAACATAGCGATCAGCTGAAAAACGGATACCAGGCGCAGACTTCGGGGAATGCCAGGCAGTACGAGCAACTGCAAACCATCCTGGATACCATACATGCCGACCTGAGCGCAAAACACCCGATTGATAGCCTTTGTATGGTGGCGGGGGTGAACCGCAACCTGGTGACGAAGCTCTTCAGAAAGGGTTTCCAGACAACTTTCCTGGACTACCTCCATCATTACCGGATGGAGATGGTGAAATACCTGGGCAGCCATGAAGGAAAGACCCTGGTGGAGTTGGCTTCCCTGACCGGTTTCAGCTCTGATGCACATCTCTGCAGAGCATTCATTAAAAATGTTGACCCGGACGGCTACCTCGCCTGGTGTCAACGCAATAAAGGCACTTATGTTATTCAGTATTTATACCAGCAAACAGAAGCAAACCCGACAGAGCCGCGCCAATAAGGCCCGTGCGGAATACCTGATCCACTGTTTCTTCACCGACAACCAGTCCGTTGCCGAACGGAAGGAGCTGGACCAGTGGCTGGCGGCCAGTCCCGACAACCTGTCCCGCTTCGAGGAGCTGGTACGCCGGTCGCTCCAGGACCCTTCCCTGTCTTTTCTGCCCAGGCCCCGGACTTTTTTCCTGCCGGGCAGTTTTGAAACAGGAATGTTGAAAGTGCTGGGAGTAGCAGCGGTGCTGGCGGCGGTGTACGGGATCGCCAAATGGGATGCCGGATGGCAGCGCGACAAGCCACAAAACCATACTGCGGGTACTGGTAACAGTGAGTCTGTCCGCAAGTACCTTGACACGACCTACCGGGCCCCGGCCCATGCAGCGTTGCTGGTAATACTACCCGACAGCAGCCGGGTGGAGCTGGCGGCGGGTGGCACAATCACTACGAGGGTGCAGTACCAGAGTCTCCGACACATATCCCTTACCGGTGATGCACAGTTGCAGGTGAGCGACCGGCACAAAAAGCGGTTATACATAAAGGTGAAAGATTATGAGCTGTTGCTCAGTCCGGGTACCGCCAGCGTTAAAGCAGCCCTGGCAGGGGATTCTATTCAATTAGAAGCCGGCACGGCAACACTTCAGTTCACGGTGGGAAAAGACAGCTGGCACCTGGCACCGGGGCGGAAGGCATTGTATGAACAAGGCCGCTGGACGCCCTTGAATTATTAAATCCCTTCACAAGGTTTAAAAATTGCACAATCGGCCCTCCAACTTGCACAATCGGCACACCAAAACCGGTTGGGCAAGAGG
>CBFGLD010000323.1:0-3193 GCA_965649495.1 uncultured Flavihumibacter sp.
TGCCAGCGGCGTTCCATCTACTGCTGCGAGGTTAACCACGCAATGACGGCCATTGAACAGGGCGTTCAGCAGCTTCAGTTTAACACCGGTTTCATTAAAGGAAGGCAGGATATTCACCTGGGCTTTGGTGATCAGGTCATTCAGTTCCCGGTCGCCGGGATCGGTCACCAGGCAGGTATGGCAATTGAGGTGCGTCAGCCTTTCCATTCTTGCAGATGGGTCTTTTCCGGCGATGACTAAAGGCAGTTTCATTTTTTCGAATACATCTTCCAGCAGCCACGCTGCAGCCTTTTCATTTTCGGCTACTCCCAGGTTGCCGTGATACAGGCAAAACGATCCCACACCTTCCTCCGCTTTTACTTGCTGGAAAGGAAGAAAGGCCGGTAGTGTAATCGCCTCTTTGGCTGCATATTTCCTGGTGTAATAACTGGTATCCTTATCCGAAAGAGTCAAAACCGGCAGGCGGGAGGCAACTTTAGACTCCCATGCATACAGCAGGCGGCTTTCATTGAGATAGTAGGCCTTTTTTACCAGCGAACGTTCGTGACGGAATAACTGGTGGTAATAGCGGCTTTCGACATTAAAGAGACGCAGAACCATTTTCCGGTTGCTGAACCGGGGGTCTTCCAGCAAAAAAGTGCTGTGTATTCCTTCCAGCAATATGGGGTAATCGTCTTCTGCAAGCCTGTTAAGCAGTTCCTTACTGGAGCGGGAGGCCACTATATAAGGAAGGTAAAGGGAAAAACCCTTGTGGCCTTGCAAGCGCTCATAGTAGTGCACTTCCCGGCAAAGTTTTTCCAACTCCGGCTGCCGGCCACGGCCATAGTCAAAACAATGCAGGATTATTTCCATTCCCTCCGCCTGGAGGGCCTGGATCGATGAATAGATATCAATCACCCCCCCGTAATCCAGCGGGTAGGGAACATCGTGACTAACAACATGTATGATCCGGGTTTCAGACAACGGCAGATAAGATTTTCTGATAAAAAGCGATCAATACTTCCTGCTCCCGCTGCCAATTCCATTCCTCCCGCCGGAACAGGCAATTTTGTTGCAGTTCCTCGTAAAGATCTTTATCCTGCAATAAGCCATTCACAGCTGATGCAAGCGCTTTGGGGTCAGTATCATCCACAAGAACAGCAACAGGCCTGTTTTTGTTCAGTTCCCGATAAACGGGAAAGTCAACACAAACCTGTGGAGTGGCTGCATGAACATAATCAAAGAACCGGTTAGCCAGTGAATAATAATTACTCAGGCCATTATTCTCAAAAAGGGTGAAGCCCAGTATAGCCTTCGAAGTGATTACGCGTAGTTCGTGAGGTAAGAGTTTACCTTTAAGCATTACTTTATGTTGCAGTCCATATTTACGAATCAAAGCGGTGGCCTGTTCCAGGAAATTTCCATCTCCATAAATATGAAGAGGATAGGGAATCCATTGCATGGCGGGGATCAATACTTCAAAAGCGCGCCCTTCATTCACCGCTCCCTGGTATAATAAAAACGCCTCTTTACCGGCAGTACCGTCTGCAGGCTGCAGCAGGGGTACGTTTCGAATCACTTCATACCGCACCGCATATTCCTGTTTAAAGATTTGTGCTATGGGCTCATTCACGGTATAGCCTGCGGGAAATTTAGGAACAAAGGTTTGTTCCACCCATTTCCAGATGCGATGAATGAAAGGGCGGCTCACCACTTCTTTCATTTCACAGAACAGTTCATGGGCATCATACACCCGTTTAATGCCTTTAAGCCTGGAAGCATAGTAAACGGGAATGAGAGTATCGAGGTCGATCGCACAGACCAGTTGGGCCTGTTGCTTCATCAGCCAGAGGAACAACTTCAGGTTATATTCGAGGTAGAAGAGTTTGCCTTTGCGGGCATACACCCGGATTCGGTGTTGGTGGTAAGGCTCCTGTTGCAAAGGAGCAGCCTGCGAGCTTCCAACACCTGCCAGGGTTACCCGGTAGCCCGCCCTGGAGAGCGACCGGCATATTCGCTGCATTCGTTGATCGAAGTTCAGGTCATTGGTAACGGTAAATATAATATGATCAGCAGCCATGGCCATTCCCTCCCTTGCTGCGCATCATTTGGTAAATGCGTTCAATCAAAACAACCGGAACCAAAGCTTCTTCGGGGTCCATGAACCGGTAATCCGGATGATCCAGGCTACGTATGACCGCTTCATAGATTTGGTGATGGTTGTTCATGGTACCTTGATAACCACCGTAATCGTTTGCCTTCGATCCGGTGGGTAAGAAGGGCTTGTCTACCCCGGCTACATTGAAATGGCTGAGCTCGTTCAGGTAGGTTCCCCCGATTTTGACGGTTCCCCTGTTGCCAAAAAGGGTGATGGAACCTTCCATATTGGTACCCCAGGCGTTGAGACTGTATTGAAGGGTACCTCGAAGGTTGTTTTCAAACTCCATCACCACGCAACCTTCGTCTTCAAACTCCACCACCTCGGGGTGTAAAATATTCCTGCCGGAAGCAAACAGAACCGCGGCGGGTTTACCAAAGAACCAGCAGGCCAGGTCAATAAAATGACTGAACTGGGTAAACAGCGGGCCACCGTCGAGCTCAAGCGATCCGCGCCAGGGGGAATCCCGGAAATAGGCGATATCCCGGTTCCAGAAACAGTTAAGCTGGAAGGCATGGAGGGTGCCCAGCGCATGCCGGTCAAGAAGTTCCCGCACAGCCATTACGGGCGGATTGAAGCGGTTTTGCTTAACCACGTACAAACTTTTACCCGTTCGGCGGGAAACTTCCAGGAGTGAATAAGCATCTTTGGAGGTCAGGGCCATCGGTTTTTCACAGATCACATGACAGCCGGCCTCCATACCCAGGATAGACTGGCTGGCATGCAGGTAATTAGGGGTACATATTACGAGGATATCCGGCCGGGCGGCAGCCAGCAATTCACCTGGGGTGAGGTAGCCGGGAGCCCCGGTCAGGTTGCAGAATTCCTGTAATTTTACGGGATCTGTATCACAAACAGCCACCAGGTGTCCGAATTCAGCAGCCAGCCGGGCATGCCGCCGGCCAATCTGGCCACATCCGATGAGCGCAAAACGATAGGGCATGCTGTTGAATAATGAAGCGGCAAAATCCAAAAAATTTAGGACTTTGCAAGCTATAATAGGATATTTCCCTTAACTTTGCCGCCAATTTAAGCAGATTTAACTATTGGATGTTT
>CBFGLD010000324.1:0-3165 GCA_965649495.1 uncultured Flavihumibacter sp.
CCAGTTTGCAACGGGCTCGGGTACCCGCGCTTTTAACGGCGCCACCGGAGCCAATGCCGGTACACAGGACCAGGCGCCTAACCGTATCAGTGATATCAACCCTGCGGATATCGAAAGCATTGAAGTGCTGAAAGGACCTTCCGCCTCCGCCATCTATGGCTCCCGGGCCGGGGCAGGTGTGATCGTCATCACCACCCGTCGGGGTAAGTCGGGCAAGACCCGCATCAATATTTCACAGGACCTCGGGTTCAGCAAAGCCAGTAACCTGCTGGGATCCTCCGACTGGACGCCGGAGAAGATCGCAACCTACGGCGGGGCCTATAACATGTCAGAGGAAGTAGCGCTGGAACTGCTGGAGCAGGCCAACGGCAAGACCTGGGATCACGAAAAACTGATCTGGGGCAATACCGGCAAGATCCTCAATACCAACCTGAACCTATCGGGAGGAAATGATCGCACGCGATTTTATGTAGCGGGCTCCTTCCAGGATGAGACCGGCATCCAACGCAAGACCGGCTTCACGCGGAAATCCTTCCGGGTGAACCTGGACCACAGGTTCAACGATTTCATCGACTTCAAGGTCAGCAGCAGTTTTATCAATTCCAACAGCAGCAGGAGTTATACCGGTAACGATAACAACGGTGTTTCGCTCAGTTATTCGCTGGCCTATATCCCCAACTTCATTGATATCTCGCGCCGCCCCGACGGCACTTATCCCAGTATCCCCGGCCGGATACAAAACCCGATGGAGATCGTAGACCGCGCCGAGAACAAGGAAAAGACCAACCGCTTCCTGAATAGCGGAGAGCTGAATATTTCCCTGTTGAAAAGGGAACGATCCACCCTGAAACTGGCCCTGCGCGGCGGTGTGGACTACCTGCTCTCCGAGCCCACCACCTATGTTCCGGAAGACCTCGCCTTTATGGCCGAGCGCGCCAATAAGGGAGCGATACGCCTCACCAACAACAAGGCGCTGTACACCTATATGCAGTCATCCCTGAATTTCAACACCAATGTTGGAAACAATGTGGACCTGACCACCGGGCTCACTTTCCTGCGCGACGACCAGAAGACCGACCAGTCCTTCATCCAGGGCGAAGGGTTGTTACCCGGGCAACGCAATCCCAGTACCGCACTGGTAAAGCTAACCGACAACCAGGTAACCCGGAGTACCGTGGTGGCCTTTGATGCCAGCCAGGAAGTGAACTGGGACGATAAGGTGATCGGGCGGGTAGGCCTCCGCGCGGACAAGAGCACCCTGGCCGGATTGAACTACGACAAATACTACTATTATCCCCGTGCGGCGGTAGCGGTGAATATTGCCAATTTCGGATTCTGGAAAAGCGGATGGATCAACCAGGTGAAGCCCCGGGCCGCATATGGTGAGGCTTCCGGGTTTCCCTCCTTTGATGCCGTCTATTCCAACCTGGTGGGGGTGACCTACGGCGGAGAGCTGGGGTCGGTATCGCCCATCTTGCTGGGACAAAGCGCGCTGGAACCCGAAAGAGCGCGGGAAATTGAGCTGGGGCTGGACCTCGGTTTCCTGGATAACCGGGTGAGCCTGGAAGCCACCTGGTACAATAAAAAAGTGGTGGACTTCCTCTTCCCCTATACCCTGTCGCCCGGCAGCGGGGTAAGCTCCTTTAAACTGTTTCCGGTAGGAGATATTGTCAATAAGGGCATCGAGATCGGCCTGAATGTGCAGGCGCTCAAACGCAAGCAACTGGAATGGAGTACCGGCATACAGTTCTGGACCAATAAATCGGAAGTAACACGACTGACCATACCGCCATCCTTTGTGGCAGGTTCCGGTTTTGGTGCGTTCGGCAGGAAGCGGATCCAGTTGGGCAGCTCTCCCACCGCCTGGTGGGGCTTCAACGAAGACGGCGAGCTCATTTCCCATAAAGATTACCAGCCCGATTTCCAGTTGAGCTGGAACAACAACCTGAGGATCGCAAAACATTTTGAGTTCAACATGATGTGGCATACCAGCCAGGGCGGCTATAACAGCAGCCTGACGCGACTGCTGAAAGATGAAGGAGGTACTACGGAAGACTGGAGCAATGCGGGCAAAACAGGAGATCCCGTTGGAATCGAAAGGCAGGATGGCGTCATCTACAATTACATATTCGATGCCAGTTATATCCGCCTGCGCGAAGCCGGGCTGTATTACAATGTGCCGAAGAATTTCATAACAGGAGCCTTCAAAGAACACGTGCAAAACATCCGGGTGGGATTATCAGCCCAGAACCTGTTCACCTTCACCAATTATTACGGCTATGATCCGGAAGTGTCCAACTTCAATACCGGGAATGCCGGTGGAGCACTTACCGGCGGGGTGGACCTGTCGCCCTTCCCGATGGCCAAGCGATTCTTTTTCCACCTGAACATCGGACTCTAATTACAAATACGAACAATCATGCTAAAGAATTTTTATAAAAGCAGTTTGCTGGTAGGTGCCGTGCTGTTGTTGAACAGTTGCACCAAGACCAATTATGTTGCTAACCCCAATGCCCCCACGCAGGAGTCGGTATTACAGAATGCCACGCGCGACCAGATCGCGCAGCTGGGCGTAGGCGTACAGAGTACGATGCGCAACGGGCTCTTTGCATTTTACACCTGGTCGGGATCCATCGGCCGCGAGATGGTCTATTTTGCGCAGACCGAAAGCCGCTACTACCGCGAGTTACAGGGAGAGATCCCGCTGGACCCCGCGGGCATCATGTACGACTGGTACAATACCGCTAACCAGACCCGCCGCAGGGCAGAGATCCTGTTGCGGTCGGCAGAAAATACCAGCACGCTGACAGCAGCGGAAAAGGCGGCCACCAAAGGGTTTGCCAAAACCATCCAGGCCTATGCGATGCTGAACGCCCTGAACATGATGGGAGAGAACGGCATCCGCACCAGCTTCAGTGACCTGAGCAGTGAAGGTGACCTGCTAAAGCCGGGATGTTTTGGCAATTATGCCGAATCGCTGGCCTACCTGAAAGGCCTGGCCGATGAAGGGCTGACGGCGCTGGAGCAGGGTGGAGCTGCCTTTCCCTTTACGATGGTATCCGGGTGGGACGGCTTTTCGGACCCCGCTTCCTTCCGGAAATTCAACCGGGCCATTGCAGCCAGGATAGCGATGTACCAGGAAGACTGGACGGCGATGGAAACGGC
>CBFGLD010000325.1:0-3159 GCA_965649495.1 uncultured Flavihumibacter sp.
CCAGTCCCGCCACAATGTCCTGCGGAAAATCCTTCTCCACATACACCTGGTCAGGTAACCATTGCATATGGAACTTGGGCTTGTTCACCGCATCATATGTGCTGAGCCCAAAGTCGAGCAGGTTCAATAAGGTCTGGTAAACCGAAGTAGTGATGGTAGTGCCGCCGGGTGTACCCGCAATGATATAGGGTTTCCCCTTTTTAAGCACAATTACCGGTGTCATGGAACTTAACATCCGCTTGCCCGGTACAATCGCATTGGCTTCTCCGCCCACTGCCCCATACATATTTGGTACCCCGGGCTTCACACTGAAATCGTCCATCTCGTTGTTTAACAAAAATCCTGCTCCGCCCACAACAGTAAAGGATCCATACCCACCATTGAGCGTCGTTGTTACCGCTACCGCATTTCCATATTGGTCTGCCACGCTTAAATGAGTGGTTTCCTCACTTTCTTTTGCCACCACCCCCTCGCGGATCTGCCGGCTGTTGCCGGCGGTATCCGCGCGGTATAACCGAAGCCGCTCATCTATGTAGGCATCACTGGTCAACTGCCTGGTAGGAACCTGGTAATAATCCTCATCACCCAGGTACCTGGCCCGGTCGGCATACGCCAGCCGCTCAATTTCCGTCATCAATTGTACCGCCCGCAGCGTATGGAAACCGTATTCGGTTATGGGAAACCGACTGGTCATCTTCATCATCATGGGAAGCAATACCCCGCCGCTGGCTGGTAACGGCATCGTAACGATCTCGTGGCCTTTATAGGTGAATCGGGAGGGTTGCCGGTTCACCGCTCTGTAGTTCCGGAGATCCTCCTGGCTGATGATCCCTTTGCCCCGCTTCATTTCTTCTTCTATCAGGCGGGCTGTCTCCCCCTCGTAAAAACCTTTCTGACCTTGCCTGCTAATGCGCTTAAGCGTCTCCGCCAGCTCTTTCTGCACCAGCGTGTCTCCTCCCTTCCAGGGCTGATCTCTTACAAAAGCAGTGGGCCGGGTATTGTATTTTACAAAAAGGCTCCTATCCGCATTCAGGTTCTCGGCCTCTGATGGGGTTATGCTAAAACCAAACTCCGCCAGCCGGATGGCAGGCGCTATCAGCGTACGGAAGGGTAGACGGGCATATTTATGCGCCTCAAACAAACCGGCTACTGTTCCAGGTACCCCCGCCGCTAAATGTCCATACTGGCTTTTCTGCAGGTCAGCATTACCGTTAGCATCCAGGTACATGTCCCTGTGACTCTTGCCTGGCGCCTTTTCCCGAAAATCCAGAGTGATACTTCCCCTGTCTTTCAGGTGTGCTACCAGGAAACCTCCACCACCAATATTGCCCGCACCAGGGTACACCACCGCCAGGGCCAGTTGGGTAGCAATGGCAGCATCTACCGCATTACCGCCCTTCTTCAGGATCATAACACCTACCTGGCTGGCCAGCGGATGGGCCGAAACTACCGCTCCTTTCTTACCGTTAAAAGTTTTCTGGATGAGATAATTATAGGGGTCTGGGAAGGGTTGGGACCTCACTTCTGCAATCGTGCAAAAGAGTGCCACCACTAAAAAAAATCGGTTCATGCATTCGAAAATAGTGATTTTCCTTCACCCTGAAATTCCTTAGCTTCACCACTCTTTTATTAAATCAGCTGCATCAATTTTATGAAAAGGTTCATTCTTACGTTGGTTTCCCTTGTTTGCACTGCCATCACAATGGCTCAGCTGCAGTCCCCTCAACAATTCCTGGGTTATAAAGTGGGTACCCGTTATACCCCTCATTACCGCATCGTCCAGTATTTCCAACATGTGGCAAAAGAAGCTGCGTCTATGGTAAAACTGGAACAATACGGCGAATCTACCGAAGGGCGCCCCCTGCTCCTCGCTACAATCGCCTCCCCCGAAAACCTCTCCGGCATCGACCAGGTCCGGCTCAACAACCTCCGCCTGGCCAACGCTGCACGTGATAAAATGGCCCCCAAAGAAAACGCACCCGCCATCGTATGGCTCAGTTATAACGTCCATGGCAATGAAACATCCTCCTCCGAGGCTGCCATGCTCACCCTCTACGAACTCGTAAACCCCAACAGCACCCGTTCCAAAGAATGGCTGAAAAATACCGTGGTGCTGATCGACCCCTGCCTGAACCCGGACGGACGCGACCGTTACGTGAATTGGTATACCTCCGTACTCGGAAAAAACGTGAACCCTCAACCGCTGGCCCGTGAACACCGTGAACCCTGGCCCGGTGGAAGAAGCAATCATTATAATTTTGACCTTAACCGCGACTGGGCCTGGCAATCTCAGGTGGAAAGCCGCCACCGTATTAAGAAATATAACGAATGGCTTCCCCACGTTCATGTGGATTTTCACGAACAGGGTATCAATGAACCCTACTATTTCGCACCCGCCGCTGAACCTTTCCATGAAGTGATCACCAAATGGCAACGCGAGTTCCAAACCATGATCGGGAAAAACCACGCGAAATATTTTGACCAGGAAGGTTGGCTCTATTTTACCAAAGAACGGTTTGACCTTTTTTACCCCTCTTACGGAGATACCTATCCCACTTACAACGGATCCATCGGGATGACTTACGAACAGGGTGGAATCCGGGCCGGACTGGGTATTATCAACGAAGACGGCGATACCCTCACCCTCGTTGACAGGGCTCTGCATCACCATACCACAGGCCTCAGCACCATCGAGATCACATCACAAAATGCCGGCCGTGTGGTAAGGGAATTCAGGAACTATTTCAATAATGTCATCAACCAGCCCGCAGGAGAATTTAAATCCTGGATAGTTAAGAACGATGGCACTGATCGCATCACCAGGCTCCAAACCCTGCTTGACAGGAACGGGATCGACTGGTCCTACGCCAACGCGGCAAACAGTAACGGCCTGAATTACCTGACTGGCAAACAGGAAAACTTCAAAGCCGAAAAAGGAGATATCGTGATCAATATCAACCAGCCAAAAGGAAACTTTATCAAAGTCTTATTCGAAAGGACATCGCGCATAACTGACTCCGCTACTTATGATATTACTGCCTGGTCTATTCCATTCGCCTATGGACTGAAAGCATATGGGCTAAACAATTACTTTACATCCGTTATTAAAACCGCACCCGACGCAGCCCAGCCCCAGGATATGGCTGCTAACGTGTATGC
>CBFGLD010000326.1:0-3124 GCA_965649495.1 uncultured Flavihumibacter sp.
TACTGAACTCCCCCAGGGTCGGAAGGCAGCAAGGGTAGGTGGTTGTAGCGGTGCCATGTGAGTAGGCTGCCATTTTTTATTTCCCCCATTTCACTTACAGCGGTTTTCTCCAGGCAGGCGCATCCTGCTTTTCCCTATCTTCGTGAGCGTATTAAAAAATCCATAAATGAAATTTTTTATTGATACGGCCAACCTGGCCCAGATCAAAGAAGCCAACGAATTAGGTATCCTCGACGGTGTAACCACCAACCCTTCCCTCATGGCTAAGGAAGGCATCAAGGGCGAAGAAAATATCATCAATCATTATAAGGCCATCTGTGAAATGGTGGACGGCGATATCAGTGCTGAAGTGCTTTCCACTGATTTCAAGGGTATCATTGAAGAAGGCCAGAAACTGGCTTCCATCCATCCTAATATTGTGGTGAAAGTTCCCATGATCAAGGAAGGCGTGAAGGCCATCAAGTGGTTTACGGACAACGGCATCAAAACCAATTGTACCCTGGTGTTCTCTGCCGGGCAGGCCATCCTGGCCGCTAAGGCAGGTGCGGCCTATGTTTCACCCTTCATCGGTCGTATTGACGACAGCGGATGGGATGGTACCGAGCTGATCGGGCAGATCGCCAATATTTTCGGCATACAAGGTTTCAAAACTGAGATACTGGCGGCTTCGATCCGTAACCCCAACCATATCATCAAGTGTGCGGAGCTGGGTGCCGACGTATGTACCTGCCCGTTGGATTCCATACTGGGATTGCTGAAGCACCCACTTACGGATATTGGCCTGGCCAAATTCCTGGAAGATGCTAAAAAGATGTGATCAGTAATACTGGTAATACATTGAACTGAGAGCCGGGGGATTGCTATGCACGCAGTCCCCTGTTCTTTTTGCGCGATTCTTTCTTCCCCGGGTTACGAAGCTCCTCCAGCACATCTTCCTTAGTGGGCAGCTTTTCGTTGTCAGGCAACTTCTTTATATAGATGACCACCGTCCGGGTGAGTTTTTCATTTCGGGTATGCGTAGCGGTAATGGTAACTTTTTCCCCTGCAAAATCTGCGGGTAAGACCAGGCTGTTGCCGTCAAATTTACCCGCATCGCAGCTGAATCGTATGTCCCTGCTCGTGAGGGGAAGCCAGGTTCCGTCGGTATAGTGCCCGTCTACATTGATGTAATTATGCACCCCTTTTTTCAGGCTATCGGTATACAAGTGAAAGGCGATACTGTCCAGCCCCCGCTCAACGGCCTGTACCTTTTCTTTGTCGCCGTTCTTTTTGCGCTGGGCCTGGCAGGATATGCTGGTGAACAGCAGTGATAAAAGGAGTAATCTTTTGAGCATGGTGGATAGCTGTTAATGGCGTTAGTTCCTAAGACGGTTTAAGCCGGTGCCGGGGTTGTGTGCGGCTCCGCTTCATTTGTTAAAGCACTGCAAAAACGGGGCCTATTGGCTGGCGGCCCGTTTCAACCGGTCGTTGATGGCCCTGCCCAGTCCTTCTTCCGGGAAGCGCTCTGCCAGGATCAGGTCAATATCCATGCTGTCGGCCAGGCGCATGGCGCTGAACAGCCGGCTGGCGGCCTCGCTCAGGCTGCCTTGGGGTGAAAGGATGAACTGATGGGTGGCGGGTATCCCCGGAACTTCGCTCCGGAAGGTGATGGTGGCCATTCGGTGGGGCACCCTGCCGGCAGTGGCTTGCAGCAACTCGTCCATATCCCCCCATAGCAGCCTGTGGCGGGTGGCGTAATGCCGGGCCAGCATACCCGGCGCAACGGGATTGTCCACGAAGCCCTCTGGTGGCAGTTCTACCTTTCCGATCACCGCCTCGATGGCTTCCAGGGAAATACCGCCGTACCGCAACAGCCTTGGCCGCTCCTCCAAAAAGGAAAGAATGGTGGATTCCACCCCTACTTTACATTCGCCACCATCCAGGATATAACTGACCTTGCTACCCAGTTGCTCCGCCACGTGCAGGGCGGTGGTGGCACTTACAAAGCCGGAAGGATTGGCGCTGGGAGCCGCCAGCGGGAACTCCAGCTGCTGCAGCAGCTCCAGGGTCATGGGGTGGTTGGGAATGCGTACCGCTACTGCATCCGTGCCGGCAGTGATGATGCCGGGCACCTGGTCCGAGGTAGGTATCACATAGGTCAGCGGGCCGGGACTGAACCGCGCCGCCAGCTCCAGTGCTTTGTCGGGCAGCCGCAGCCCCAGTTTATTCAACTGCTCCGTATTGGCCACATGCAGGATCAACGGGTTGAACTGCGGGCGGTTCTTGGCTTCGTAGATCTTTACCACCGCTGCCGGGTCCAGCGCATTGGCTGCCAGCCCGTATACGGTTTCGGTGGGCATGGCTACCAGCTCTCCTTTCCGGAGATGCGCGGCCGCAAGGGCGATATCGGTTCCGGTCTGATTCATGGTTTGTATCGGCAAAATTAAAACGCCTTTTTGTCTCCTCCCTTTTTTACATACTTTTCCAGCCACTGGTGTTGTTCCCATAGCATGTGCAGGATGTTTTCCTTGCTGGCATACCCATGGCTTTCGTACGGCAGGGTTACATAGCGTACCGTGCCACCATGTCCTTTCACGGCATTGTATAACCGTTCGCTCTGGATGGGGAAGGTCCCCGAATTATTATCCATCTCCCCGTGGATCAACAGCAGCGGCGTTTTGATCTTGTCTGCAAAGCTGAACGGGCTCATATTATAATATACTTCCGGGGCCTGCCAGTAGGTCCGCTCTTCGGCTTGAAATCCAAAAGGAGTGAGGGTCCTGTTATAGGCACCACTGCGGGCGATGCCGGCACGGAATAGTTTCGTATGTGCTAACAGGTTAGCTGTCATGAAGGCCCCGTAGCTGTGGCCCCCAACACCCACGCGCGTGCTGTCGCCCACACCCCGGCGTGCCACGGCCTGGATGGCGGCATGTGCGTTCAGGTGTAGCTGTGGGATGAAATTATCATTGGGCTCCTTGCTGCCTTCCCCAACGATGGGCATCTCGGCATTGTCCAGCACAGCATAACCCTGCGTCACCCAAAAAATGGGAGAGCCATAGTTGATGCGGGTGAACCTGTATTTCGACCCGCGCACCTGCGCAGCGTCGCCGGCAGATTTGTATTCGATGGGATAGGCCCAGAT
>CBFGLD010000327.1:0-3118 GCA_965649495.1 uncultured Flavihumibacter sp.
CGCCAGTCTGGTCTGGAACTACGTCTCCACCCCCCACGGCTGGATCTGGCAGGACATCGTCAACTATTATGGAGCGGGATCCTTCCCTCTCAACTGGCACGAAAACCAGTATGATATCCTCTTGTCCTCCGGTGCCCAACCGGGTGACCCGGTGCGCATCGTGGCCACATCCCCCGAGCTGCAGGGCATGGAGCTGGTCAGCATGCTGCACTCCGGTGCCAAAGGCAGCGGCGACAATGCGTATGTATACGGGGGTCCCGGCACCAGCAAGGCGGTCATAAGGGGTACGATACCCGTGCAGGAAAGCCGGTTTTCCATTTCCGCTTCGATGGCTGATCCCGGGCTGCAGTTCGCTTCCCAACTGGTTACGGGGCTGGAGCAGGCGGGCATCCGCTTTTCCGGTGACGGGCTCTACCGCTCCGGTGCTAACACTGCGCCTGTGACTCCGCTGTATGTGCACCGCTCTCCTGCGCTCGACAGCCTGGTCTACTGGTTCCTGCGCAAGAGCATCAACCTCTACGGCGAAGCATTCCTGCGGGCACTGGCAGGTGATCCTGCCCACGCCACCAAAAAAGGAGTGGAGCGGCTGCGCGATTTCTGGAAGCAGCAGGGCATCGCGCCCGAAGCCCTGCAGGTGGTAGACGGCAGCGGCCTTTCCCCGCAGAACCGCATCACCGCTCACACCCTCGTGCAGGCACTGCAGTACGCCCGCAAGGCCAGCTGGTATCCCGCATTTTACGAGGCCCTGCCCGTTTACAATGGCATGAAACTGAAAAGCGGCACCATCAACGGCGCCAAAGCCTTTCCAGGCTATCACAAGGCTGCTAACGGCAAGCAATACTCGATTGCCATACTGGTCAATAATTATTCCGGCAGCTCCGCCGCCCTCATCAACAAAATGTATAAAGTGCTGGATCAGCTGAAATAAGGTGCCAGCTTTTCATACAACGGCCGGGGCATGGTGCTTTTTTCCATGCTGCCGGATTGTACAAAATACAACACCACCCTTCCCAGGGTCAGCAGTTTTTCTTTTTCGTTGAAGACCTCGTGGTGGAACTCTATGCGGTGTTCCTGGGGCAGTTCCTTGAGAGTTGTGCGGATGGTGAGCAGGTCATCATAATGCGCAGGGCGAAGATATTTCACGTGCAGCTCCACCAGCGGCATGATGATGCCCATCGCTTCCATATCCTTATAGGTGAAGCCCAGGTGGCGGATGCTTTCTGCCCGCGCTACTTCAAAATACTGCGCATAGTTTCCGTGGTACACCACATTCATCTGGTCGGTCTCCGCATAGCGTACCCGCACCTGTGTTTCTGTTACATACATACATCAACTTATTTACCCATCATACTATCAATACTTGCCTTGCCCGGTCCGCACAACAAAATGGAAAGAAAGCCCGCGAGGAAGAGAGCAGATTTTTCTCCGTCCACAATATCATGGTTGTGGGCAACGATGAATGCCACCCCCATCGCTATCACCAATGGAATGGCTGCCAGCCGCGTGAACAATCCCGCAATCACCAGTACCGAACAAAACACTTCGGCAAAGATCACCAGCAACAACGATGGCTGCGATCCGATATTAAAAGGATCACTGAATTTGTATTGCAGGCTGGGGTATTTCACCAGCTTCTGGAAGCCGTGATTCACCAGCATCAGTCCACCCATGGTCACCCGCAAAACAAACATCATGGTATGGAAGGCCCAGTCCTGGTAGTTGGTCGACAACAATTGTTTCATTCAAAACTTTTGGCTCAAAAATAGTGGATGAACGCAAAAAATTGTTAATCATCTTCAATTATCCACAGTTGTTTGGAACGTTATTTGGTAGCTAAAGAAATAATTGAAACCTTTACGAGGTTCCATTTAACCTTTGAAAATTAAATCTACTATTCAAGTGAGAAGAATCGTCGTAACGATCGTCTGTTGCACGGCATTGCAGGTGGTCCAGGCCCAGCAGACCAGTATTTTCACTGACCCATCTGCTGAGTTTAAAAAGGCCCGCGAATTTTACCAGCGTGAACAATACAGTCTTGCCTACCCGATATTCCGCGAATTAAGCCAGCAGTTACTGCCCGCCGATCGCAGCAACCAGTCCCTCGTATACCAGGACATCCGTTATTATACCATCGCCTGTGGTCTCATGCAAAATGAACAAGGCGCGGTGGAAAATGCCATCGAATACATTGACCTCGATGACAACCTCAGCCGCGTGGCCATGATGAGTTTTCACCTGGGCGAATATTATTTCCGGCAGAAAGATTTTTACCAGGCCGCCACCTATTACGAAAAGACTTCCGTGGATCACCTGAGCAACAAGGAAGTGGCCGACCTGAAATTCCACCAGGGATACAGTTATTTCAACCTGCAGCGCTTCAGCGAAGCGAAACCTTTGCTGGATGCCGTGCGGCAGATTCCTTCCAATCCCAATTATGCCGCCGCCAATTATTATTATGGCTTCATCGCCTTCCAGGATAAGCAATACGCCGAAGCCCTGCGCGCTTTCCAGGTGGTGGAGAACGATGAAGAATACGGCCAGGTGGTTCCCTATTATATTGCCACCATTCACTACATCAACGGCGATAAAGAAAAAGCATTGGCCTACGCGGAGGCCCGGCTGCAAAAAAGCAGCGGTTATTACGACACGGAGTTACGCAAGCTGGTAGGGCACGGCTGGTTTGAAAAGGGCGACTTCCCCAAAGCGCTTCCTTACCTGGAAGCCCATGCCGCCAAAGCAGCGTCACTCAGTCGCCAGGACCTCTATGAATTGTCCTACAGTTACTACCAGACGGGCAACTACCCCAAAGCGATCGACGGGTTCAAACAACTCAGCGGCAAAGAAGATTCGCTGGCGCAGAACGCCATGTACCTGTTGGGGGATGCTTACCTGAAGACCGGGCAGAAAGCCAATGCGCGCAATGCCTTTCTGTTTTGTGCGCTGAACAGCAGCGACCCGAAGCAACAGGAGATATCGAAGTTCAACTACGGCAAGCTCTCCTACGAGCTGGGCTACCACGATATCGCCCTGACCGAGTTACAGCAATTTTTGCAGGCCTATCCTTCTTCGGTGTACCATAAGGAAGCGCGGGAGCTGTTGGTGGGTGTGATGGCCAAGA
>CBFGLD010000328.1:0-3081 GCA_965649495.1 uncultured Flavihumibacter sp.
AGCGCGAGGTGTTGACCACGTCGAAACCCGACGCCAGCTTCTGCAGCAGCACGATCTGCCCCAGGTGGTACGCATCGTGCTGTATCATCCCGTGGATATGGTAATGCCAGCTATGGCCATTGGGCGCATAGATGGTCTCCAGGTCCTGTTCCTGAAGGGTATCCAGCCACCTCAGCCACTTGCCGTGTGCCGCTTCCAGCGCATCCAGCGATGCCTGCCAGGCCGCATCCGAAGGGTCTTCCACCGGGTGGAAGTAATTGCTCTCGGGGGTATGCTCCGGCGCCACCGTCAGCCGCCGTAACACCGACTCCTTCCAGCTTACCAGGTGGTTCACGATCTCCCAGATGGTATTCCTGCCGGGCGCTACCCGCTGCAGCGCCACCGCCGCCGGAACCTGCCGCAGCACCGGCATCAGGCTCACATCCAGCCAGGGCTCGCCGTCAAACATTTCCTGCATGCGAGCCTTTAATCGTTGGATCTCTTTCATTCCTGTAATTTCGCGATTATTTCGCAAACCTCATGTCGCTTTACGTCAGCTCACTGAACTCCGGCAGCAACGGAAACTGCTACTACATCGGCAACGAAGATGACGCCATCCTGGTGGATGCCGGCATCTCCTGCCGCGAGATCCTCAAACGGATGTCGCGCTCCGGACTCAACATGCAAAAAGTACGCGCCATCTTTGTCTCCCACGAACATTCGGATCATATCAGGGGGATTTCCATCCTCACCAAAAAATTCCCCGTCCCGGTGTACATCACTCCCGGCACCCTCCAAAACGGGCGATTGTTCCTGCCTCCCCAGCTCATCCACGCCTTCACCGAAGCCGAACCTGTCCGCATCGGCAAACTGCTGGTCCACGCCTTCCGCAAACACCACGATGCCGCCGACCCCTACAGCTTTGTAGTGGAACACCTTGACACCCGCGTGGGCATCTTCACCGATATCGGCAGGCCCTGCCAAAACCTCAGCGGCCACTTCAGCCGCTGCCACGCCGCCTTCCTGGAATCTAACTACGATGAAGCCATGCTGGAACAAAGCAGCTACCCCTGGCACCTGAAGAACCGCATCCGCGGCGGACAGGGGCACCTCTCCAACCGCCAGGCCCTGGAGCTCTTCCTCTCGCGCCGCCCCGCTTTCATGAGCCACCTCTTCCTGGCTCACCTATCGCAGAACAACAACTGCCCGCAACTGGTGCAGGAGCTCTTTGAAGCGCACGCCAACGGCACCCATATCGTAGTGGCCGGCCGCCACCAGGAAACTCCCGTATTCCATATCAATGGTATTGCCACTCCCAAACAATTGTCGCTGCAGCTCTGAAACGCTCACGTAACGGGCCTTTAACAATTTTTCCTGAAATAATAAATGACTTACAACTCTTTTATTATGAGTTTTCCCTACCTTTGTCTTCCCATTGCATCATGTTCTCTAAAACCTGTGAATATGCGATACGCGCGCTGATCTTTATTGCACAGCGCTCCCGGGATGGTCACAAAGTGGGCATCCGGGAAGTAGCGGAGGGCATCAACTCTTCCGAGTTTTTCATTGCCAAGATCCTGCACGACCTTACCAAGAAAGAACTGGTGCAATCGCAAAAAGGCCCCTCCGGCGGATTCTATCTCAACAAGCAGGCATTTAAGACATCCATTGCCGAGATCGTGATCGCCATCGACGGGAACCATATTTTCTCCGGCTGCGGACTGGGACTGGACCAATGTTCTGAAAAACAACCCTGCCCGATTCATTTTAAGTTCAAACAACTGAGGAAAGACCTCTTCCAGATGCTGAAAAGCACCCGTATCGGAGATTTCAAGGAACAGCTGGAAAATAACCTGGCCTTCCTGAAACGGTCCTAGCCTTCCACAAGGGAAGCTGACCTTAAAACATAGTTTATCATGACAAGTAAGCCACAGTTGATTACTGGCATAGCTACTGCTATGGCCATCGGGATCCCCTTATCCCTGTCCGCTCAACAAACTACTCCGTCCAAATTCAGTTTTGCGTCACCGGGCGCATGGCTGTTACTGTTAGTGCTGCTCCTGGTATGCATGCTGGCGCTGGTATTGTATATGAAGGCCCGCGTGGATGCATTACGGAAAGGGATAAACGCCAGTAAAAGACCCGCCGATGCCGGGTTCATACAAAACTTCATACAGGGCTTTAACGCCCGCCAGGTGGATCAGTTCCTGCAATACCTGCAGCAAAAAAATAAGGCTCGCCAAAACACCTCATTGGGCTTCCTGCCCCTGCTGGCCGCCGGCCCGCCACTGGGCGAAACCGGTATCATCATTACCATCATCCTGCTGCTGATACCCATCCTGGGCGGTATCATCCTGATGATGGTGAAGGTCACCAATGCGCTGAAGCATCACCGTAATAAACTGAAACTGGAGGAAGCTGATAAACTGGCTGAGCAGCTCCGCCTCCTCAACGATAAAGAACTCCGCCAGGTTCTGGCTGAACGCAAGGCATCCCTGGATTACCGACTCTCGAATAATGAATTGTCCGGCATCCACCCTCCCTTTGACAGCAAAGGACTGGTGCAGGTGAACCCGGATGCTTCACTGCCCCTGGTGGCACCTAAAAAGAAGGCCCAAAAGCGACCGAACATCGATCCCGCCCTAACAAAGCTGGTGCTCTGGTATATCGGTTGCTCGGCCTTCTGGTTATTGTTCGGCACCACCATCGGCTGGTATGTCGGATTTAAATTTGTGGCTCCCGATGCCGATCACATCAGCTGGCTGAGCTTCGGGCGATTGCGGCCCGTGCATACCAACGCCGTCTTCTGGGGCTGGGCATCGCTGGCCATGATGGGGCTTGGCTATTACATTGTTCCCAGGGTGGGCAACGCGCCACTGGCCAGCATCAAAATGGGCTGGCAGGCCCTGTGGCTCGTCAACACCGCTGTTGTGCTGGGTACCCTCTCTTTGATGGCCGGCATCAATAACGGCGGCGGCGAATACCGGGAATACATTTGGCCCGTGATGCTGCTCTTCGGCATCGGCCTGGCCCTGACCCTTATCAACTTCCTCCGAACCATCGCCCGCCGCAAAACGCGCGAGATCTACATCTCCAACTGGT
>CBFGLD010000329.1:0-3076 GCA_965649495.1 uncultured Flavihumibacter sp.
GGAGCAGGGTTCCTACCAGGCTCTTGCCGTCCGGCCTTCTGCCCCGCTTGCTGTCCGGATTGCTGTCTGGCCCGGGCGTATCCGTCCACTGGCCGCGGATCCCGGTAAGGAGGCGGAGCTTCTGGAGGGCGGTATCGAGGACGGCGGTATGGAGGGCGGCAGCTTCCAATGTTCACATTTATTACTTGTTCACAATATCGTGAACAGTTAAATTTAATGAACAAAATCCGGCTTACCAAAGAAAGTTGAGCAGGCCGGGGACCTCATTTCACTTATTGTTCACGAATTCCTTATGTTCACGAATTAGTGAACAATGGAATTTGGTGAACAAAGGGGGATGAAGAACCCGGTAATCAGGGTATCAGAACACCTTATTGTGCAGTTTACCCAGCTCGCGGCCGAGGGTGCCCAGCACTTCGTGGTCTTTACCGCGCTCTTTGAAGATGCGGGCCAGCTCCCGGAAGTACCAGTCGTTCTGGTCTTTGGAAGCGTTGAAACGTTCCCAGACCTTTTTGCCGATCTTCTTCTTGTCGAGGTAGATGGAGCGGAGGTTATCGAGCTTGTCGGCCGCCGAAACCAGGAGCTGGTCGGTGGTGGCTTCGTGTTCCAGGAAATGAATGGTATGTTTTTTTCGCTGCTCCCAGCTGCTCTCCTTTTCGATGGCCTGCTTTTCCAGTTTTTCCAGTTCGGTGGCGCCGCGCACCAGCTCGGCCACGCGGGCGCCGAATTCGGCTTCTACTTCCTGGATGGTAACGGGGGTGTCTTCCACCACATCGTGCAAGAGGGCGGCGGCCAGCAGCTCATCGTCGCAGTCGTGCTCCGCCAGGGTGCGGCAGGCATTGAGCAGGTGACTCATGTAAGGGATGCGGGTGGCTTTACGCAGCTGGTGCTGGTGGTGCTGCGCGGCAAATACAATGGCTTTGGATACAATACTCATGTATGCGGGTTTAAGTGTTTTTAAATGGGTTTAATTGTTTTTAAGCGGGTGTAAGCGGGTTTAATTGTTTACAAAGGGTTGCTGCAGCAGGCGGGGTTGCTCCTTTTGCAGGGGGTAATCGAACAGGACCACCTGGCTGCTGCGGGGCAGGATGCCGTAGTGTTTACTGAATCCCTGGCGGGCAACGATCATGGCGCCGAAGTTTTCAAAGCCCTGGCTGTACAGGTTGTTATAGGTAGAGCCGGCCGGGCAGTGGTGGATGTCCTGCACCAGTCCATCCTTGCGCACCCCGATGAATTCGGTAGCGAAGGGGTAGTGACTCATCGCCCGGTACTTCATGTACGGGTTGTGGAAGAGCAGCACCAGGGGGCGGGGACAGTCGGCTTCTTCGCGGTACTGCCAGGCCTGGTAGATCTCGACGGCGGTGTTCGCCAGTTCGGCTTCCAACAGTGCCGGTGGTTCCCCTTTGCGGTGGATACACAACAGGCAGCTTTTTTCAAACGGGAAAGGTAAGTACTCCATATATCGGGTTTTATTTTGACCAGTTGGCCCGCATCGATTGACCACCGTGGTGCCTCCACTCGGTTGGTGCCGCCTGCCATGGCAGACGGGCTCCTGATGCGTACTTTATTTTTCCGGGATGCACCCGGGAAGAACTACCCCACGAATATACGAAATGGAATGCAGTGTATTTGCAGAGGTGGGGGAGAATTGCCGGCACCGGAATTTTAATGGAAATATTTGGAATTATTTAATATTTTAAGGTTACCCAAACCCTTATCCGCCTTGTCCACTAACACTGATAGTTTTGAAAGCTACCTGGCTTTCATGCGCGGCAATCCCGGCCTGGAGCTGGATGCCAGTACCAGCAACCTGGTCCGGAAGTTCCATGAAGAGCATAGTTTTCCCTCGCGCTTTGCCCCGGTCGTGTACATGGTGGATTATACCAACGGCACTTATTTATATGTGGACGAAGCCTGCGTGAGCTTGCTGGGCTACAGCGCGCATAAGATCAAGTCGGAGGGGCTGGCGACTTTTATGCAGGGATGGCACCCTGCAGACTTTGACACCATCAATAAAAAGGTCTTCCCGAAGAACCGCCAGTTTTTGAAAGACCTGCCGGCGGAACGTTATCCCGAGATCGTTTTCTCTTACAACTATCGCATGTTGAATGCCATCGGGGAATACGTCACCATTTTGCAGCGGTCGTCTTATATCCCCAGCAAACAGCCCGGTCACCCGATGGGTGCGGTGGGTGTAGTGTTTGACATTACCCATTTCAAGAACGACGTGAGTGTGGTGCAGACCATTGAACACGCCGAGGTAATTGATGGACGGATCGTTTATCATTTATTGTATAAAGGCGTACATGCGGTGGAAGATAATGCCGAACTGCTTTTATCGAACCGGGAGCACGAGATCCTGCGGCTGATGGCCGGCGGCATGCCCAGCAAAGCCATAGCCCACCACCTGAAACTGAGTGTGTTCACGGTGAACAACCACCGCAAAAAGATGTTGCAGAAAACCAGTTGCCGCTCCACCGCCGAACTCATCAACTATGCTAACAGGCATGGCTACCTGTAATCTTACGCGAAGCGATCTTCCGGTTATTCCAGCCATTCCGGTTATTCCAGCCATTCCAGGTATTCCAGCAGCAATCCATTCAGGGCCCCGGGGGCTTCCAGGGCGATAAAATACCCGCAGTCTTCCAGGTAGTGCGGAGTGCCGCCCCAGAAGGGAAGTCCGCTTTGATCGAGGTAGTGCAGGTTGGTTGCAGGGTCTTGTTTCCCGAAAACCACCAGCAGGGGCACCCCCGTTGCTTTAAGGAGTTCCACCTGGTCGGAATACAGGCCGCACTGAAGGGATTGCAGGTAAGCCGGCCGGAAGCCTTTGGCTGTGGAGCGATGGGTATCGACGAGCTGATCCAGGAGGTCCGGGCGTTGTTGATAGACTGCCTGTCCAAACAGCGGGTACAGGTCACCGGGAGTATGGTGATCTGACACCATGAAGCTGGTGTCTATGTGTTCGTTAACCATCGTTTCCATCGGCGCCGCTTTCCCAAAAACTTTCGGAGACAATAAGACGATTCCCTGGGGTGTGGGAAGGAAGGGCAGCATTTCCGCTACCAGGCTGCTGCCC
>CBFGLD010000330.1:0-3064 GCA_965649495.1 uncultured Flavihumibacter sp.
CTTGCATGAAGCCATTTTATGAATCAGATTTTCCGCGGGACCACCTCCCTGCTTGTATTAATGCTGGTGTATGCCACTGTACTGGCACAAGCGCGGTATGCCTGTCCCATGCACCCTGAAGTACGCAGTGATAGTGCAGGTCGCTGCCCAAAATGTGGCATGACCCTGCAGCCATTATCCGGCCAGCCAGCCGACACCGGGGCTGGTAATACGAGTATGGCGACCACCAGTACGGGCCATACCGTCCGGTACGACCTGTATATCACCGATACCCTGGTGAACTACACCGGCAAATCCAGGCATGCCTATGCCATCAACGGCAGCATACCCGGACCGGAGCTGGTATTTACGGAAGGCGATACAGCGGAAATCTACCTGCACAACCAGCTAAAGAAAGAGGAGACCAGCCTGCACTGGCATGGGGTCATATTACCCAACCGGTTTGACGGGGTACCCTACCTGACCACTTCGCCTGTGCATCCGGGTGAGGTGCACCTGTACAGGTTTCCGGTCAAACAATCCGGCACCTATTGGTATCACTCGCACAGCGGCTTACAGGAGCAGGCGGGCATTTATGGGGCGCTGATCTTCCGCAAACGCGGGCAGGGCCGGTCGGCACAGGATCCAATGCAGTCGGGGCAGCACAACGGGCATGAGCACCAGGATATGCACCAGGACATGCAGCACCAGGACATGCAGCACCCGCGTCCCCGGAAAGAGCCGATGAAGGATTCTGCGCAGCAGCACCAGAAAATGCAGGAGCACCAGGAGCAGGACCATGAAGGTCAGATCCATGAAGGACAGGGCCACCAGGAAAAGGGCCACGAGGGGCATATGCCTCCTATGGCTGATGGCAGCTATAATAAAGAGCTGACCCTGGTCCTCAGCGAATGGACCGATGAAAAGCCGGAGCAGGTGCAACGCCGCCTGCGCACCGCCAACGACTGGTACGCCATCCAAAAAAAGAGTACGCAAAGTTACAGCGAAGCCCTTGCTGCCGGCCATTTAGGAACCAAGCTCACCAATGAATGGAAACGCATGCACGCCATGGATGTGAGTGATGTGTATTACGATCGCTTCCTGATCAATGGCCAACCAGACTCCCAGGCACCTGCGTTTGGTGCAGGCGACCGGGTGCGGCTGCGCGTGGTCAATGCCGGTGCCTCCAGTTATTTCTGGCTGGGATGGGGCGGCGGCAAAATGACCGTGGTGGCCAACGACGGCAACGACGTACAGCCCGTTGAGGTGGATCGCCTGATCATCGGTGTTTCAGAGACCTATGACGTGGTGGTAACCTTACCGGAAAACATGCAGTATGAATTCCGGGCCACTGCCGAAGACAGAAGCAAGGCGGCATCACTGTGGCTGGGAAAGGGAATGAAAATGCCGGCGCCGGTGTTACCGCGACTGAACTATTTTGAAGGCATGAAGATGATGAATGGCATGATGAAAATGAACGGCGACATGAAGGAAATGGATATGCCCATGAGCCTGCAGCGGATGGACATGAACCGGGTGATGTACCCGGAAATGGAAAAATCATCCATGCAGGGCATGGACCACAGTCAGCCCGGCTCCGGTGCCCAGGGGACCCACCAGCAGCACCAGCAGCAGGAGCAGCAGCAGCCAGGACAGCACCAGCAACATGGTCAGGATACCGGAATGATCACCCTGAACTACGGCATGCTGCAATCTACGGTAAACACCACCCTGCCGGATACCGGCTACCAGCAGCTGGAATTTGAACTAACGGGCAACATGAACCGATACGTGTGGAGCATTGACAATAAGGTGGTGCGCGAGTGGGATAAGATCCTGATTGAAAAGGGCAGGAACGTAAGGGTCATCCTGTTCAACAATTCCATGATGCGGCACCCGATGCATTTGCACGGGCACGAGTTCCGCGTCATCAACGGCAAGGGAGCGTACGCACCGAAAAAGAATGTACTGGACATCATGCCCATGGAGCGGGATACGCTGGAGTTTTACGGAAGTGAGGACGGCGACTGGTTCTTTCATTGCCATATCCTCTATCATATGATGGCGGGCATGGGTAACGTATTCAGTTATGCGAATTCGGAGCCCAATCCCGAGGTGCCGGACAAAGTGGCTGCCTACAACAAGTTCCTGCGGCATCATTCCATGTGGCACCTGATGGCGGAGATCGGGCTGGAGAGCAACGGTAGTGATGGAAGGGTTATGCTGCAGTCTGACCGTTACGAACTGCGCACCGAATGGCGGGTGGGAATCAAGTCGGATCACGTCTATGAAAGCGAGACCTATTTCGGCAGATACCTGGGCAGGATGCAGTGGTGGTTTCCTTTCATAGGATTTGACTACCACAAGAACAACCGCGATAACAGCAGCGAAAAGAATGTATTCGGGCAGCTGACCAACCAGAACAACCGCAAAGCGCTGATGGCTGGTATCGAGTACGTATTGCCCATGCTGGTGCGGGCACAAGCCAGGGTAGACAGCAAGGGCAAGTTCCGGTTTCAGCTCAGCCGGGAAGACATCCCGCTCACGCCACGGTTACGCCTGAACGCTCTTTGGAATACCGACCGGGAATATATGGCTGGATTACAGTACGTGCTGCGCAAGTGGTTGTCCTTGTCGACCCACTACGACAGTGATATGGGTTATGGTGCGGGGATAACACTCCAGTATTAATCGATCGTATCCACCCGGAAGCGGGCATAAGAAAAATCACCTGCTGGCAGGCGGTAGATGGCTTCCATGGAAAAGGGTATCCTCATGCCATGGGTAAGACGGTAATCGGAGGGAATGCCGATCCAGGTTTGCATGCCCTTATCTCCCATATAGCGTTTGGTTTCAAAGCTACTGATCTCACCCTGTTCCGTAAACGAAACCAGGTAAGTGAGTTGTAAACCCCGGTAGGAAAATACCAGCCTGGCGGTCAGATCGTCCACCGGGAACCAGGTCAATTGTTCCGAAGGAAGCAGGTTAGTGGGCAGCCATACCGATTCGGCCAGCCAGCGGAGTAATTCACCTTGGTCGTAATGGGCACCGGCACCTTTCAGGATGCGCAAAAAGGAGAAGAGGG
>CBFGLD010000331.1:0-3063 GCA_965649495.1 uncultured Flavihumibacter sp.
GACCTCCGCTTCTGTCGCCAACCGGGTCAACCGCTAAAAATTTATCGGAAACGCCGTGATTAATAAAATAGGATGGAATGCCAAACTGCTTATACTTATCCAGGATCTCGCGGGTGACAGAAAACAGCAGGTCCGCCCCTTTTGCGGAGTCTATGGCCGCCCGGGTCACTGGTTCATCCACGGGGAGAAAGACTTTAATGCATGCCGCCGGAAACAGGGTAAAAGGAATCGTATTTCCCAGCTCAAAGGACCACACCATATCAATGGGTTTCCCGATTTTTTTCAGGATCGCCTTTATATGCCCCTTCATCAACCAATGAAAAACACGCGAAGCATGAAATTTCAGGGAGTACGGAAACCATAACCGGTGCGACACCAGGAAGAGACCGCTGATTTCCGGGTGCGCTGAAATGCTTAGCCGGCTACCGGATTTTCCCGAGGGTGGATTCAAAAAATAAACCTCGTTGCCAGCTTTCGCTAATTCCACCGCATAATGATGTTTGGAAACAAACATCTTACCCCACGACTGTGGTGATACTATTACTATCACCTTTCCTGTTAACACCTTCAATTTCTGTTCTGGTAAAATGCTTTCACGGTATTTGCTACATGCACCACCATCTCTTCTGTAAGTTCCGGATAGATGGGTAAGGACAATATTTCGGATTGCAGGGAACTGGCAACCGGAAAATCAGCAGGAGTGTAGCCCAGGTATTTATAAGCCGGAAGATTGGGTAGTGCAGTGGGATAGTGTACGGCAGTCTCAATTCCATGCTCGCCCAAATAAGCAGCCAGCGCATTTCTTTCTTTTGCCCTGATCACATATAAATGCCAGGTATGAACGGAGCCCGGCCTGGTGGCTGGTAAAATAATTTCTTCAATGCCTGCCAGGTGTTGATGGTATAAGGCTGCATTGGCGATCCGCTTATTGGTCCACTCCAATATATAAGGCAGTTTAGCAGATAATATGGCGGCCTGCAGGCCATCCAGCCGGCTGTTGATCCCTTCCATCTGGTGTTCGTGCTTTTTCAGGGCGCCGTGCCGTGCATACATCCTGCATTGCTGTGCCAGGTCATCGTCATTGGTCATGATACAACCCGCATCACCATAGGCGCCCAGGTTCTTGCCGGGATAAAAACTAAAAGAGGCCGCCCTTCCAAAAAAACCGGCCCTGGCTCCATTCAATTCCGAAAAATGGGACTGGGCACAATCCTCTATCAATTGAATATTATGCTTATCACAAATTGCTTTCACCTGGTCGATCGCACACATTTGTCCCTGCAGGTGAACCGCAATTACCGCCCTGGTGGCGGGTGTAATAGCAGCTTCCAGCTTCGTTACATCCATGCTGTAATACAGGGGATCAATATCCACAAATACGGGGCGCGCACCTGTTTGGGTAATGGTTTCCGAACTGGATATCCAACTGTTTGCCACGGTGATCACCTCATCGCCGGCACCAATACCCATCATTTTCATGATGATGTACAAGGAGTCGGTACCATTGGCGCAGGAAACCACATGCTTCATGCCATACAATGCGGCCATCTCCGCCTCAAAGTCATTTACATATTTGCCACCGATAAATGCAGTTTCCTGGATAACATTCGCAATGGCCGTATCAATTTCACTCTTTATCGACTGGTACTGGGCTTTCAGATCTACAAACGGAACTTTCATTACTATTTTATTTCTCTTATAAATTTTGCCGGGTTACCTGCATACACGCCGGACCTGGTGATGTTTTTTGTAACCACTGCTCCCGCACCGATCACCACGTGATCACAAATGGTGACAGGCAGGATAGTGGCATTGGAGCCTATGGAAACATGGTTGCCAATTTGCGTGGACCGCCATAATGCTTTATTTCCTCTTGCCGGCCCACCTTCCGTAAACAGGTCATTGATGAACATCACGCCATGACCAATAAAACAGTGATCGCCAATGGACACCAATTCACAGATGAAAGAATGGGATTGTATCTTGGTGTGATGACCAATGGTAACATCTTTTTGTACTTCTACAAACGGACCAATGAAGCAGTTGTTTCCAATGCTGCAGCCGTAAAGATTTACGGGCTGTACCACTTTCACCCCTTCACCAAATTTTACATCCTCCCGGATTTGAACATGGAGCAATTCAGGACGATTCATGGTATCAGGAAAGTTTGACAGCAGATGAATAAATCTTTTCAATGATCTCAACCGTCTTCAATCCTTCAAAAGAACTGGTGGATATGGCGGCATTGTTTTCCAACACATCAATCAGGTTATCATACACCTTATCGTGATTACTCATGGAACCCTGATAATTGCCATAATTGTTGGCCTTATTACCTTCCGGGAGATTTTCAATCTTGTATCCCTCAATATTCTGGTATTCCAGTTGATTCAGGTATTGTCCCCCGATCTTAATGGTACCCTTTTCGCCGAATAGGGTGAGTGACCCCTCCATATTTTTGTTATAGCTGTTTACCGTATAATTCACGGTTCCGATCGCGCCATTGCTGAATTCAAGGATCACCACGCCGGTATCTTCAAATTCAATAATGCCCTGGTGCACATAATTGGCCATATACGCTTTTACATTCTTCACATCCCCCACCATCCAATACAACAGGTCAATAAAATGACTGAATTGGGTATATAAAGTACCGCCATCCAGGGCAAGGGTTCCCTTCCAGGAGTTTTGGTAGTAATCCGGGTTCCTGTTCCAGAAACAACTCAACTGCACGCTGAGAACTTTTCCCAGGCGCCCTTCATCCAGTATTCGTTTGACCGCTTCCACTGGTGGGTTGAACCTGTTTTGCTTGATTGCAAAGAGGCGTTTATTCATACGCTCCGCCGCCTTGATCATTTCGCCGCAGTCGGCAACCGTAAGGGCCATCGGTTTTTCACACAAACAATGAAAACCGGCGGAGAGAACCTGGATCGCATGTTCAGCATGCAGGCCGTTTGGCGAGCAAATGGCAACCACATCCATGGAGGGTTCCGCCTTCAGCATTTCTTCCGCAGAATAATACGCTTTCGCTCCAGATTTTTCGGCCATCGCATCAGCCTTTTG
>CBFGLD010000332.1:0-3062 GCA_965649495.1 uncultured Flavihumibacter sp.
CACATAATTTGCCCCGTGCATCACTATGGCCCTGCGGTCTGCATTGTCATTAATGCCCTTTTCCAGGCCTGCTAACCGCAGCGAAAACCCATTACTGCCGTAATAGGTTCCTTCCGTACGGTAGAAACCCGGACTGCTTTTGTACGACGACAAAGTATTGGAATAATGAATGGCCTGTTCTTTTCCAGAATTGCGCCCATGTGCCACATAGGTGTTGAAGAGCAGCTTCATTTTCTCCAGATCAATGATATACAACCTTTTTTGAGTGCTGGGTTGGCTGAAATCGGCAATACTGATGATATTTTCTTTTCCCAGTTGCCCGCTTTCTTTCAGCTTGTTAAATCCTTTTAAAGCCTGCTCAAAGGCTTCCAGGCCCAACCCGATACCTGCCAGTTCCAGGCTGTCATACAAGGCTGCTACTACAGAGCGGTTATTGTAAGCGGAATAGGTTAGACTGCTATCCGATTCGGGCTTATTTGAAGTAATTGTGGTGGCTGGAAGTTTACTGGGATCCCCGGAAACTTTCCGCATTCCGGCAAAAGATAGGAAAGCGGTGGTCATCAGGGCAAACACAAAGCCGGAATATCGGTAGTTCATTGGATTCTTCTTCAATTCGTTATCACTTTAGTTCTGCTGTTAGACGCCAATGCATAACAGATGGTTGGCCCTAAGGAACAAAAATCGTGCTATATTTTTTTGCGGGAAATTTTGTCCCCCTGGCGGGGTCAGTTTGCAACCCTGCGGCCTCTGACGCCCTATTTTGAACTCTATCAGTCGCCGGTGTGAGTAATGTCATGCTGCAGTGACGGGATTGCCCTTACTTTTAATCAGAGACAAATAGCTTGTTATGACAATTGAAATTCACAGTCCCTACCTGCGGGTGGAAGAGTCATTATTGCTGGACATGGAGAAGGAAATGATGTTGCTTTGCAATCTCAACAAACAAATATCCAGGGCTGAGATCAGTTTAAGGGAAGAAGCCGGCATAACGGAGGACAACAAGATCTGTGAAGTGAGGTTAACCATATTTTCGGATACCCTCTATTCCAGGCGCGGTGCAGACACTTTCCAGGCAGCGGCACAGGCAGTCATGGATGATCTTCGTTTGAAAGTGATCCGGCAATACCTGCACCGCAACGACCTCCGGGATGATATTGTTACCACAGTGGCCATCTGACCCCTTTTCTTTTACAATACCAATTGCTGGTAGAGGTGTTCCAGCATCTCCCCGGGGTCGGTACATAGTCCGGGATGTACTTTGGAACTCTGTACCACGGTGCTGCGGGTGGCCGTCAGCCAGCGAAAACGAGAAGGTATATCCAATGCCGCAATGGGACCGCCCGCTTTATTTCCTTTACAAATTGACTCATAGGCCTCCAGGTGGGCTTTCAGTTCGCTGCCATCTGCCTGGAAATCCAGGGCGCGCAGTTTGTCTTCCGGCAACAGGAACCGGCAGCCAAGGTATTTGCGCGACGGACAGTACAGGATCACACCCACATTGATGAACTCTTCCCGTTCCACCCTGGGCACCACCCGCACAATGGCATACTCAAATAATTGCTTTTCTTGCATTCATCGCTTCTTTTAAAAACAGGGCTGCGTATTGTACTCTTATTTTCAGGAACCTGGCGTACGCCTCCCGGATCTTCTGCGGACTGCCGTGTTGTGGTAATTGCAAAAGCCAGGTATCCGGTACCAGGGATACAATGGAATCGATAACCGGTTCTGGTAGCATGGCTACCATAATTTCGTTTACCTTTTCCAGTTCGGAGGCCTGCGGCAGCAGCACATGGTTCTTCACATGGGTAAAGGCACTCAGGGCCTGTTCATCCTGGTTTTCCCAGGAATGGTGGAAATACAACGCCGCACCATGGTCAATTAACCATAACTCTTTGTTCCAGGTCAACATATTTGTATTCCGGGCGGTGCGGTCCACATTGGTTATTAAACTATCCAGCCACACCACCCGCGAGGCTGTTTCTGTATCGGTACGGTTCACTGCCGGATCATAGGATATGGCTCCCGACAGATAATGCAGCCCCAGGTTAAGGCCTGTACTTGCTTTCAACAGGTCCTGGATCTCTTCGTCGGGTTCCGACCTTCCAAAGGCCGGGTCCAGGTTGGCAAATACAATCTCCGGCACCTTGAAACCCAGCACCCTCGCCAGCTCGCCCCCAATCAGCTCAGCGATCAGGGCTTTGATGCCTTGCCCCGCCCCCCTGAATTTCAGCACATACAAAAAGCCGTCGTCTGCCTCCGCAATGGCGGGCAGCGATCCTCCTTCCCGTAAGGGGGTCACATAACGAATCACCGTAACCGTGCGTATCGGGTTTTGGTTCATGGGCGAAAAATAGATCAATTTTTTGGGATGGATTTTTTTGAGGAACTTTTTAGGGTAATGGACACGGCTTATGATATCCGCATCGGAGAAGTAAACCTGTCGGGAGACCTGGTTTTTCCTTCGCAGGCTTCCGGACTGGTGATCTTCTCGCACGGGAGTGGCAGCAGCCGCTTCAGCCCGCGGAACAGGATGGTGGCCAACTGGTTCCGGAAACAAGGCCTTGCCAGCTTTTTATTTGACCTACTGACCCCGGAAGAGGACCGGGATTACAGCTCCCGCTTCAATATCCCTTTGCTTACATCGCGGCTCATAGATGTTACCCGGTGGTTGCTGGAGCAGCCCCTGGTGGCTCAATTGCCCATGGGATTTTTCGGGGCCAGCACCGGGGCCGCTTCCGCGCTGCGGGCAGCAGCAGCGCTACCCCAGGTTAAAGCTGTGGTGAGCCGGGGCGGCAGGCCCGACCTCGCCATGGACACCCTCCCCCTGGTGCAGGCACCCGTTCTGCTGATCGTGGGGGGGAATGACCCCCAGGTATTAGAGCTGAATGAAATGGCATTGCAGCAACTGCCCTCCGTGAAACAACTGGAAATCGTTCCCGGCGCTACGCACCTCTTCGAAGAACCCGGTGCCATGGATACGGTCTGTATGCTGGCCGCACACTGGTTCAAACGTTACCTGGTCTCCAACGGCCCGAATCGCTAATACCGTGTGATCAGGGCCA
>CBFGLD010000333.1:0-3039 GCA_965649495.1 uncultured Flavihumibacter sp.
CAACCAACTGGATTATTTATTGAAATGCCTGGATAATATTCCAGGAGATATCGAAGTTTCTGTGGCAGGCATGCTGGAAGATAAGTCCTATTACGAAAAATGCCAGGTATTGGCGGATGCATTGCCCCGTAATGTGCGCGTTCATTTTTTAGGTGAAAAGCAACCGGCATTCATTTCTACCTTGATCCAGGAGCACCATATATTGGCCCTTCCCACCTCGGGAGAAAATTTTGGACATTCGATATTTGAATGCCTGGGTAATGCCAGGCCGGTGGTCATCAGCGATAAAACGCCCTGGCGCCAGCTGGATGAAAAACAGGCAGGTTTCGATATTGACCTTAACAACATGGGCAGGTTCCGGGAGGCCATTGACCTGTTTGTGCAGATGGACCAGGATCAATACCATACCTGGAGTGCGGGTGCACATCAATTGGCCATGGACTTTGAAAAACACAACGAGGCAATCACTAACTATTTGAAATTATTTCCAGATGGAGAAAGTGGATCTATCCAGTTACCGGAATGAATGGTATAAACCTGAAATTGGAGCCAGCCGGTTGAAACAGGTTGCCTGGTACTATATCAATATCCTGTTTTTTACCTCGTACTGGTTACCCGTTTCCGGCATTAAAAGAATCTTACTGCAAGCATTCGGGGCAACACTTGGAAAAGGGGTGGTCATCAAACCGGGTGTCAATATCAAATATCCCTGGAAATTGAAGGCCGGCGATCATTGCTGGCTGGGGGAAGGGGTTTGGATCGATAACCTGGCAGATGTTCAACTGGGGAACTCTGTTTGTCTTTCCCAGGGGGCTTTCATACTGACCGGGAATCACCATCATGGAAAGGTGGGATTTGACCTCATCGTTAAACCCGTTACCCTGGAAGATGGAGTCTGGATCGGGGCAAAAGCAATCGTTTGTCCCGGCGTAACCGCCCGCTCACACGCGGTGCTGACCGTACAATCCGTAGCAACAACAGACCTTGAATCTTATAGCATCTATAAAGGAAATCCTGCCGTATTCTATAAAACCAGAAATATTCAACCTTGAAAATCCTTACCTGCTTACTGACAGTTTTGGTACTGTCAACCAATTGGCTTTACGCCCACGAAAAAGATCGGGAAACCTTTAATGGCCCGATGCCCGGATGGGCAAATGTGGTTACCCGTTTTAAGGCCAAAGGCGATGGCAAAAAAGATGATACCCGTTCCTTGCAAACAGCCCTGGATAGCTTAACCTGCCGGCCCATGAAATTCAATACCGGTGAAACGGGCTTTACGGTCGTTTATTTACCGAAGGGGCGCTATAAGATCACGGAAACACTGGTGCTGCGCGGAAAGATCGGCATCCAGATCATAGGGGAAGATCCTGCCAATACGATCATCGAGTGGGGCGGCAATGACAGCGACACCATGTTCTGGTCGAACGGGTCTGCCTACTTTAAACTTTCCCGTATTGGTTTTAATGCTTCAGAAAAAAAAGGAATCCGGTGCGTGGGGATTCATTGGAAAGATTATTGGACAACCCCTCAGTCCAGGAGTTTCGCCGCTTTAAATATGGAACTTTCTGACCTTCATTTTACCGGTAAGCCAGCTATTGGTATCAGCGGGGGGACTTATGGCGGTGGGGGTAAGAACGGAACCGGAAACAACGATTCAGAAATCACGATACGCCGTAATGTATTCAACTCCTGCACCGATGCCGGCATCCGGATCATGGGCTATAATGCGCTGGAGTACTGGGTCTGGGACTCGCGGTTCCTGGATTGTAATATTGGTATTGCCAGTTCTTTTGGAAATTATCATGCCTACCGGTCCTATTTCCGTAATTCAAAAGTTGCAGATTTCTATCATAAGGCTGGTTATTATACATCGGTTCGCTTTTGCTACTCTGAAAATTCAAGGGCATTTTCCCTGGATGAAGGAAACAGCAGCAACCCTTTCAAAAGGGTATTCCAGGGGAATGTGGTGATTCAACCGGCAGTAATGCCCATTCAATATTATCATGTAGGCAGCCTCACCTTATTGGATAACAAGATCGAATCACCGAAAGACAGTTCCAGCCCCTTTATTGTGAATCATAGAAGCTGGGCCCCGGTGAATTACCAGATGTTATCCGTAGGCAATAGCTGGGGAAAAGTAAAAACGCCGCTTCGAATAGGGACACAGCCGCATAAAATATTTTCCGTAAACGATCATGTCCTTTTGCAGAAACCTTCTTCCGGCCAGGCTTTCCTGGCAGGCATGCCCGTTACCCCACCTTACGTGAAGCGTAGAATTTTCGTGGTACCGCGGGGGGGCGACGATAAAGTGATCCAATCCCTCATTACAAAAGCAGCCGCCCTCAAAGGGCAGCGACCGGTAGTCCATTTCCCACTCGGAGAATATAAGTTAAAGAAAAGCATGACTGTGCCGCCGGGTGCTGATATCCAATTTACGGGTGATGGTCTCCGGTATGCCTCCATTATCAGGGCGGAAGACCCCAAACAGTTCAAGGGTAAACCATTGTTCCTGGTGCAGGGCCCCAGTTATGTCACCTTTTCTGAACTCCAGTTTGGAACCGCTTCTGTATATAACGGAACGGCCATAAGTTTTGAAAAAATCGACCAGGGAAAAGCGGAGATCCGGATGGACCAGATCTATTCGCAGGCCGATACCACCTTGTTTGTGGATAAACTCAACAATGCCTATTTCGAAAAGAATAATTCTTTCTTTTCTGCGGGTAATGTCATCATTGGGGGCAAAAACCTGGCAAAAGGGAATGGCAGACTCCAGGTCCATTGTTTTGGAGGTCAGTACGCGGGCCTGGTCGTGAGAAATAATGCAAGCTTTGTGAGTAAGGATTGCTGGTATGAGGGCAAAATTAAAGTACCGCTGGATCTGTCGGGCGATGGGCGGGTGACCATTGATGGTGCGAAAATTGCACCCAACCCACTGGACAGCATGCCGATATTACGGATAAGGGACTTTAAAGGCAAGGTGAGCCTGATGAATATGTATGTGCAGGGTGGCATGGAAGTTTCCAAAAGCAATCCCAA
>CBFGLD010000334.1:0-3023 GCA_965649495.1 uncultured Flavihumibacter sp.
CTTCTAAACTGTTGTCGGAAGACAGGATGCTGAATGTGTACCTTCCACCGGGTTACGATCAAAACGATTCTGTACGCTACCCCGTCATCTACCTGCTGGACGGTGGTACCGACGAGGATTTTATCCATGTGGTGGGACTCGTCCAGTTCAATAATTTCCCCTGGATACATCAGGTGCCGGAGTCTATTGTTATTGGTATCGTCAATGTGGACCGTCGCAGGGATTTTACATCCCGGCCATCCATAGCCGAAAAACTGGAAGGCTTTCAAACCGCAGGGGGCTCTGCCAATTTTATCGCTTTCCTGGAGAAGGAACTGCAACCGTTCGTGGAAAGGAATTACCGGGTCAATAGTTCCCGGACACTGATCGGTCAGTCACTGGGTGGGCTGCTGGCAACAGAGGTCCTGCTGAAACACCCGCAGTTGTTTGACAGGTATGTAATTATAAGTCCCAGCCTCTGGTGGAACGACGGCGCGCTGTTGCGGGAATCGTCTGTAGTGTATTCAGAAGCGTTTGTTCGTCCAACGCGGGTATACATCGGCGTGGGTAAGGAAGGGCTTGCCCCCGGTTCCTCCCCGCATGTGATGGAGGTGGATGCCAATATCCTGTCCGATAAACTGAAAGCCGGTAAAAGCAAGGGGCTGCAGGTCCATTTTGATTACCTGCCCGCGGAGAACCATGCTACCATTTCGCACCCGGCGATTTTCAATGCGTTCCGGTTGCTGTTTGATAAGGAGCGGTAATACAGGATCAAAAAAACTGGCGCAGAAAGTGGCCAACCAAAGGAACTAAAAAAAGTGCCGCACTATGGTGCGGCACTGGTATGATGTTACGACAAAACGTTCGGACGTATCACGAACATGTGTCAGACACCTGTCTGAATCAGGCATTCCGGTTGATGCAGTTCAGGTCGGTGAAGGCTTCTTCCAGGCGGGTCACAAATGTTTCCTGTCCCTTCCGCAGCCACACCCGCGGGTCGTAGTATTTCTTGTTGGGCTTGTCGGCTCCCTCGGGGTTTCCGAGCTGGGCCTGCAGGTACCCTTCGTTCTTCTGGTAATATTTCAATACCCCTTCCCAGAACGCGAATTGCAGGTCGGTATCGATGTTCATCTTGATGACTCCATATCCCAGGGCCTCGGCGATCTGCTCCTTCGGAGAACCACTGCCGCCGTGGAATACGAAGTATACCGGCTTTTCGGCAGTAGTATACTGCTGCTGGATGTACTCCTGGCTGTTGCGCAGGATCTCAGGGCGCAGCTCCACGTTACCCGGACTGTACACACCGTGTACATTGCCAAAGGCGGCGGCCACCGTAAAGAGGTTGCCGACTTTGCCCAGTTCCTCGTAGGCGTAGGCCACGTGCTGGGGCTGGGTGTACAGCTTGTCGTTCTCTATTCCGCTGTTGTCTACCCCGTCTTCTTCACCTCCGGTAACGCCCAGTTCAATCTCGATGCCCATACCCAGCGGCTGCATGCGCTTGAAGTATTCCACCGAAGTGCCGATATTCTCTTCCAGGCTCTCTTCGCTCAGGTCCAGCATGTGGGAACTGAACAGGGGCCTGCCTTTTTCTTTATGGAAATCCTGTCCCGCATCGATCAGCGCGCTGATCCAGGGCAGCCACTTATGGGCGGCATGGTCGGTATGCAACACCACGGGAACACCGTAGTATTTAGCAACATTATGGATATGGAGCGCTCCGGAGATAGCACCGGCGATATTCGCCTGCAGCTTATCGTTGGGCATTCCTTTCCCGGCAATGAACTGTGCCCCTCCATTGGAAAACTGGACGATAACGGGTGAATTCACCTTCGCGGCAGTTTCAAGGGTGGCATTAATAGAATCGGTGCCAATGGTGTTCACGGCTGGCAAAGCAAACTTATTGGCTTTGGCGTCTTTATACAGGGCTTCTAATTCTTCGCCGAATAAGACGCCGGCGCTGTACTTACTCATCTTGGTTAAATTGGTTGTTTTTTTAATGAATCAATACAGGCAAGGGCAATCGTTAAAAGACCGCTAATATACTGATAGTAGCGCTAAATGGGTAAAAATTATGTGTCCTGTGGTATTAATCGGCTCTGCGCGACTGCATGCGGGGGATCATCAGCAGGTTTTTGCGCAGGCAGACCTTAAGGTGTTCCTTAACGATCTGGCCCATGCTCTTGCTGCGTAACAGGCCGGGGTCGCCCTCGTGGAAAGCACTCAGTTCCTTTGCCAGCTGCTCCACTTTCTCGGGAGTGCTGATGGTATCGCGGCCCATGATATCCAGCAATTCTTTTACCCGGTACCTCGAAGATGCGAGGCGGAAGGCGATCATGGTCCTTTCCTCGGTCTGGTATTGTTCTATGGAATCGCGGTTCAGGTATTTGAGGGTCACGTTCACGAAGGGATTGTTCTCCTTGAAGAACTGCGGCAGGTACAGGTTCTTTCGCCCTTCGTAACTCTGCTGGTCAAAGTCGATGGCCCGGATGCGGTACTGGAAATCTTCGATATCGGGGGTGATGTCGATGACCCAGTTATAGGCCCGCATATCGCCCAGCAGCCTCACAAAACAGCGCTCGTTGAACTTCACGAATTCCTTTGCCAGCCGGATCTTATTGGTCTCGGGCCGCTCCAGGTAATGATCCGCGAAAAGGTCACCGGGTATACCGGGAATATGCTCTTCCACCAGGGTCTGGCGGCTCATCAGGAACTTGATGCGGTTGGGCGATAAGAGGTGCTCCAGTTCCAGTCCATAGATCCGGGAGGCATCGGCCACCTTGATATAATAATGGTCGTAATTATCGTTGAACTTGTTCACGATGCGAATCCGGAAGGGCTGTGAGTTGCCAAAACCGCAGAAATCGATCCGCGCCACGTCCAGGTGCTTGCTGAAAGTCAGGTCGCCTTCTGTTTTCAGGCTGGCATAAATACGTACCAGGCCTTCCCGGATGAAATCCCATTCGCGCATGTCGTAGATCACGGTCTCCCAGGCGGTATCCCTTCCCTGCTTGTCTTTAAGCGGCAGGGAGTACGTAAAGCGCTGC
>CBFGLD010000335.1:0-3023 GCA_965649495.1 uncultured Flavihumibacter sp.
TACATCCTGCCGGTATCTGCGTGGGACCGTTGGCGTTATGCGGCCATGGTTGCTGCTGCATGCCTCTTGTTTTTTGCAGGGTACCAATGGAGCCGGTGGCAAAACACCCCGGAAAAACCGGCTGCGGCGCTGGCATTTGAAATCTTTCGTTCGGGTAATGGTGAACGTAAGACGGTGGAACTGGCAGACGGCACGGTGGTTCTGCTGAATTCAAACAGCCTGCTGCGGATCCCGCTGGATTATGACCGCCGGATGCGGGTGTTGGACCTGGAAGGGGAGGCTTTATTTGATGTAGCGCATAACCCCGAAAAACCTTTACGGGTGAATGCCCGTAATATGGAAGTGCAAGCCCTGGGCACCGAATTCAGGATTCGTTCCTATGCTTTTGAGCCTTTTATTCAAACCAGCCTGCTGGAAGGTTCTGTGCGTATCCGGCAGCACCACCACGATAAAAGCGCCATTATACTGAAGCCGGGTGAGCGATGGACTTTATCCGGAAAGGACAGCCTCCCGGAGGTGCAACCGTTTGACCGCGAAGCCACCGAACAATGGCGGCAGGGCCGGCTGGTCTTCCGGCACGCTTCTCTGGAACAACTACAGGAAATCCTGCAGGATTGGTACGGAATGGAAGTTATCCTGCAAGGCAAACCAAGAGAGATCTCCTTTAACGGTGAATTCCTCAACAAAGAGCTGCATGATGTACTGTCGGCTATCGGTTACGTAAACAATTTTTCTTACCAGATAAATGATAAACAGATAACGATTATTTCTCCCTAATTACCTACTAACATTGCTGCTTATGAATCAAATGCTTCTTTCCCTAAAGTGGCGTTACCGCCTTCTCTTGCCCTTGCTGTTCCTGCTTGCCCTTCCAGGAAAGGGACTACAGGCACAGCCGGCAAAAACACCTCCTGCACGCATTAATATCGGATTCGAAAAAGCATCCCTTCCTACTGTCTTTGACCAGGTCAGCGCTAAAACCGGACTGAAGTTTTCTTTTAATGAAAAGGACCTGGATGGCACTAAAAAGATTACGGTCGAAAAAAAGCTCCGTACCCTGGATGAATTGCTTCGCCTGGTGGGGCAGCAGTCGGCCCTGGAATTTAAAATAGATAAAGACATCATCCTGGTAAAACCTGCAACTGGCAGCAGTTACGCTGCTGCAGCGTCCGGTGTAACAGAGGTTACCGGAACCATCCGTTCCCTCGCAGGCGACCTGCTGGCAGGTGCTTCTGTACGGGTGCGTAATTCGGCTATTGGTACCGCCTCTGACGACAGGGGTTATTTCTTATTGAAAAACATTCCCTCCAACAGCATCCTGGAAGTGAGCCTGGTGGGTCATGAAACCGAAACAACTCCACTTAATGGCCGCAACCAGCTGGTGATCCAACTGCAACCCTCCAGTCAGCAGATGGACCAGGTGGTGGTCATTGGTTATGGCACCCAGCGGAAAAGAGATGTGATCGGTGCCGTTGCTTCTGTTAATACCAAAAACCTGGAAAAGCTGACCGGCAGCAATGTAGCAACCCTGTTACAGGGACAAGTGGCGGGCATCAATGCAGCACCGGGTTCCGGCGACCCGGGCGCTCCCCCGGTGGTGCTGGTGCGCGGATTGTCCACCATCGGCAATAACGATCCGCTGTATGTTATTGACGGCATCCCCGGCGATATCAATGCCCTCAACCCCAACGATATCCAATCCATTGATGTGCTCAAAGACGCTTCGGCCGCTACCATTTACGGTTCCAGGGCTTCCAACGGTGTGGTGATGGTCACCACCAAAAGAGGTCGTTCGGGAAAAATGCTGATCAATGTGAACAGCTATGCCGGCATTTCAAAGCTGGCTAAAAAGCTGCCACTGGCAAACCGGCAGCAATACAATACTATCCTGAAACAGGTGGCCATAAATGATGGCTCAGACCCGCTGGATTATACCGTTTCGGATACGTATACTGCCCCGGATGGATCCGTACAATCTTATCCCGATACCGACTGGCAGGATGCCTTCTTCCGTACCGCCCCCGAAAATAAGACCGATGTATCCGTTTCAGGAGGAACAAAAGACCTTCGCATCAATGTTTCCTTCGGTCGCTTTGCCCAGGAGGGGATCGCCCTTAAAAGTAATTTCGAACGCTATAATATCCAGGTTAATACCGATATCACCAAGGGCAAGTTCAAGTTCGGAGAATCCTTCACGTATTCCAAGACCCAGCGTCGCTTATTGCAAGGCTCAAACGAAACCCGGGCTAATGGTCAGAATGCCGGCTATCCCCTGATCTATGAAATGATCAACCGCGTTCCGCACCACAAACTTTTTGACCCCGCCAACGACGGTGGATTTGGCAGCCGGATCGGTTTCCAGATGACGGATGCCATCAATCCCGTTGGTTACCAGACTCTCGTGACCAGCAAAGATGAACCGGCTTATTTTATTGGTAATATTTTCGGTGAATACCAACTGCTGGAACCGCTTAGCTTCCGCCTGCAGTATGGGTTCAACTCCAGCGAAGGGTTTAGTTATACCCATATCCCCACCTATTACATGGGTGATAAGGCCCAGAACCCAAACGCGCAATGGTATGAATCGCGCGACCGAAAATTCCGGGATGTCCTGAATGCCGTTTTTACCTTCCAGAAATTGTTCCGCGATAAACATAACCTGAACCTGGTGGGCGGCTATTCACAGGAGTCTGAAGTCTACCGCAGTTTGTCTGGCAGTAACAACAACCTGCCCTCTAATGACCTGGGCTCTTTGAACGGTGGCATTGGCGATAAATCCTCCGGAGGGGTATTACTGGAGAGTACCCTGCGCTCCTGGTTCGGTCGCCTGAACTACTCCTTTGACGGGAAGTACCTGCTGGGGGCCAGCGTTCGCCGGGATGGCTCCTCCCGGTTCTCTGATGCCAATAAATTTGGCACTTTCTACTCCGTTTCCGGGGCATGGCGAGTGAGTGAAGAAGGATTTTTGCGCGATCGCCTGGGACCGGTGAGTGACCTGAAACTTAGGGCCAGCTATGGGGTGC
>CBFGLD010000336.1:0-3011 GCA_965649495.1 uncultured Flavihumibacter sp.
ACCAGGCTGGCGGCGGCGCCGTGTTGGGTACAGTAGAAGAAGGCCTGGAGTTCACCGGGTAAAACCTTAAGGACCTCGTTGACCACATATGTTTCCCAGCTGGAAGCGATTATGCTGTTAAACGGGAGCTCCGAAGGTTTCCGGATACCGCAGAGGCTGTGGAGGAGTCCGGTATCACGGAGGTAGATACGGGGGGAGCGCACCAGACGCTTGGTGGTAGGGGGCAGCCAGGGCTCCAGGCGGTGTACCAGGAAGGAGGCGGCCAGGATATCAAGGTGTTTGCGGACGGTGGGGCCGCTGACACCGAGGGCGCGGGCCAGTTTCTGGAGGTTGAGTATATCCCCACTTTGGTAAGCCAGCATTTGCCAGAGCCGACCCGCGAGCAGCGGTGTGTTCCGGGATTGACTCAGGCGATTGGTATAACACAAGTGTTCCAGGTCCACAGACCGGATGAGGTGGACCAGTTGTGTGCTCCAGCGTACAAAACTCCGGTCGTCCTTAGGGGAGAGAGCTTCGGGATAGCCGCCCCGGAACCAGTGGTGCAAACCTTTTGATGAGCTGTTCTTCAGTTCGGTGATGCTGAGGGGTGAGATCTCTTTACAGGCCATGCGGTTGCCCATATCGGTTCCCATACCGGTGGAGGCGCCAGGGGTCACGGAAGCGGTAAGCAAGAAACGACCCGGTCTGCGGGCGGCATCGATCTCTTTGCGGATGGCGGGAAATATTCCAGGCAGCTCCTGCACTTCATCGATGACGACGATGGCGTTCCTGTGGAGCCGCAGGTAAAAGGCGGGGTCGGCAAAGCGTTGCAGGTCAGAAGCCTTGCGGAGGTCGAGGTAGATCAGCTTTCGGGGTTGTTTGCGGGCCACGGCTTTTGCGAGGGTGGTCTTACCGATGCGCCGGGTACCCAGCAGCAGTACCGCGGGGTATTCCTTCATGAGGCCTTCGATCTCCTTTACCAGCTTCTTGCGGATCATAGCAAACGATTGCGTTCCGGCGGGTAAATTCAAATTGCGATATTTAATCACCAAACAATTTTATCAACAGCATCCCCCCGATTATGTTAAGAACGCTGCAAACCCTGCTGGCGGCGGTTTTCACCGCCAGTCTATTTACCGCCTGCGGGCCTGAGGCCCGGTTGGCAACAGGCGATACCCATACCCGTTACAGTGCTGCTGCACCGGTAGCGCCCGCCCCGGGGCAGTCCTGGGAGGCCAGCGCCTGGAAAGGCGAGCGGATCCATACGCAATTGTTGTTGCGGGTAAGCAAGCCCGTGACAGCCTTACCGGTAACCGTAACCGATCTGCAGGGTGCTGGAGGTAGTAAGATTCCGGCCAGTGCGGTGACGGTGGGGGTAGTCCGGGAGGTCTGGACCGATGTGTTTGGTCCGGGTTGCGGCTTCCGGAAGCCTGGCCAGTACGACTCTTCGCTCGTTGCCGACCAGATAGATACCGAACTACGGGTAACCGATACCGGGAGGACCCATTCCCTGTGGGTGAGCCTGCAGGTGCCGGCAGCCACAGGTGGGGGTGAATACCGCGGCAAGATCCGGGTGCTGGACCAGGAGATCCCGGTGCGGGTAATGGTACAGGAGCAGGTGTTACCGCCGGCGGGTGAGTGGAGCTTTGACCTGGACCTCTGGCAGCACCCGGCGGCCATTGCGCGGGTGCATGGACTGAACTTGTGGAGCGAGGAACATTTTGAACAGATGCGGCCCTATTACCAGATGCTGGCGGCGGCGGGACAAAAAAATATCACCACCAGTATCGTGGAAGAGCCCTGGGGCCACCAGACCTACGACGATTTTCCCAGCCTAATCAAGTGGATCCGCGGGCGCGATGGCAGCTGGTCCTTTGACTACAGCCTGTTTGACCGGTATGTGCAATTCGTGATGGAATGTGGTATCAGCAAGCGGATCAATTGCTATTCGATGATTCCCTGGAAGACGGTTGTGCGTTACCGTGATGAGGCGCTGGGAGTGGATACCAGCATCACCACCCCCATCGGTTCCCCGGCCTACCTGGCTACCTGGGTGCCGATGTTAACCGATTTCACGCGGCATCTCAAGGAGAAAGGCTGGTTTGGGATTACCAGTATGGCCATGGACGAGCGGCCGCTGAAGGACATGCAAACGGCCATTGCGTTGCTGAAGGGGATCGACCCGGCCTGGAAGATCGCGCTGGCGGGCGATTACCACCCCGAGATAGAAGCGGATATTTATGACTATTGCCTGGCGAGCCGCTGGCAGTTCCAGCCCGAAGCGTTGGCGCGGCGGAAAGCGGCGGGCATGCCGTCCACCGTATATACCTGTTGTGTGGAAGCCTATCCCAACGGGTTTACGTTCAGCGCTCCCGATGAGCATGTGTGGCTGGGCTGGTATGCGGCGGCCAGGGGATTTACGGGTTATTTACGGTGGGCCTATAACAGCTGGCCGGCAAGTCCGCTGACCGACAGCCGGTTCACGGCCTGGCCCGCGGGTGATACCTACCAGGTATATCCCGGTCCCCGCAGTTCGATCCGGTTTGAAAAGCTGGTGGAGGGCATCCAGGACTATGAGAAGATCCGGATACTGAGAGCAAAGTGGCAGCAGGAAGGGCGGCAGGACAAATTGCAATCGCTGGAAGGGTTGTTGTCGGCCTTTGAGATCGCGGCCCTGGCGCAGCGGCCGGCGGCGGAGATGGTGCAGGAGGCGCGGCGTAAACTGGAGCAGTTGCAATAATCTTCCCAGGATAAGATCGATGCAGGAGATGGCATAATTGAACCACTGCGCCTGCGGGTGAATCCCTAATTTGGGAAGCGTTTGTAAGTAGTTGTAAGCGTTTGTAATTGTTTACAAGCAATTAGAAGTATTTGCAAACATTTCCAAGCGCTGCCAAAAGCAGGAATCCTATTCATCAATTAAATGTCTTCCCATGCTCCAAAGTGTCCGCACTACCCTGTATTGCCTGATCCTCCTCCTGCCCGGCAGGCTGCCTGCCCAGCCATCCACTGCTCCCGACCAGGGGCAGTTG
>CBFGLD010000337.1:0-3011 GCA_965649495.1 uncultured Flavihumibacter sp.
GCTGAGGTTGTAATCGAACTCCTGCCGGATGGCCATGGTCAGCAGCTGCTGCATATCGCGCTTACCTAAAGAGGGTTCGTTGTTGCGGCTGATCACACTGGGCAGTGAGATCCTTTCGGCCAGGATGACCAGTCGCTCGTAGGCCTGCAGCCGCAGCTGGCGGCTCTGGCTGGCTTCGGGAGCTTCAGTGCCCGCAGCGTCCGCAGCACCGCCTTTCGCGGTACCCGCCCCGCTGTCTTTTTTATCCTTGTTATAGAAATAAAAATAAAGCCCGCCGATCACAACAATCAGTCCAACGGCGGTGAAGATCATGGTGGATGTATCCATTACTGTTAGCATTAAGTCAGCAAATTTAACCTTAGCCTGCTCTTAACAAATTTTTTTATTGCTGACAGCCACCGGGTTTGCAGGCGCGGATGGGCGGGGCGGGGCAGGGGCTACCAAACCCTTTTGGCTCTGATGTGTTATTTTTGCATAAAGTGGACTAAATACAATACATGGAAGCAACGATCAATACTCCGGTTACTCTGACAGCTACTGCCATTGCAGAGCTGAAGCGGCTGATGAATGAACCGGCATTCAATAAAGAGCAACTGCTGCGCGTGGGCGTTAAAGGTGGCGGCTGCTCGGGGCTTAGTTATGTGCTTGGCTTTGATACGCCTACACCAGACGACGACCAATTTGAGATCGACGGGATTCCCTGCATCATGAATCGCTCACATGGACTTTACCTGATGGGCATGGAGATCGACTGGCAGGATGGACTGAACTCGCGCGGCTTCACCTTTTCCAATCCCAATGCCAGCAAGACCTGCGGCTGCGGTACCTCTTTCAGCACCTGATAAAACGCTGCCCCTGGAAACGGGCAGCAGCACTAACACAACAGCTGTTCCCTATAAAAAAAGAAGGCCACCATTTTGGTAGCCTTCTTTTTTTATTTCCAACGATTGTCTTTAGGACTTGGCAACGGCGGCTGCCACTGCTTTTTCTTTGGGTGCTTCGGGTTCGTGCGACTCACCCAGCGGCTTGTTCTTCGCGAAATCCATCAGGATCGGCGTAGCCACAAAGATGGTGGAATAAGCACCGGTGATCACACCGATCAGCATCGCGAAAGCAAATCCCCTCGTTACTTCACCACCCACCAGGAAGAGGATGAGAAGGGTCAGGAATACGGTTACGGAGGTCATGATCGTACGGCTCAGCGTATCGTTGATCGACTTGTTGATGATGGTTTCCTTGCTGGCTCCCTTCATCAGGTGGCTGTTTTCCCGGATCCGGTCAAATACAATTACCGTATCGTTCATGGAGAAACCGATCACCGTCAGGATCGCCGCAATGAAGTGCTGGTCGATCTCCATGGGGAAGGGCACCACATTCTTCAGGTAAGAGAACACGATCAGGGTCACCAGGGTATCGTGCAACAGCGCAAAGATGGTTCCGATAGAGAACCTCCAGTCGCGGAAGCGGATGAAGATATACAAAGAGATCACCAGGAGCGACCAGAAGGTAGCCCACTTGGCACCTGTTTTCAGGTCATCCGAAATGGTGGCGTCTACTTTCTTGGATCCCAGCAGGTGCTTGCTGTCGAAGTCGGCCGCCGTAGCTCCTGCAGGCAGGAAGGGCTTCAGTCCCTCGAACAGCTTGTTCTGCACTTCGGCATCTACTTCCACCCCTGATTTTTCAATCTGGTAGTCGGTGGTGATATCGAGCTGGCGGTTGCTGCCGTAGGTCTTGATGATGGGCGACTTGCCGAAGGACTTATCCAGCGCTTCGCGGATCTGCTCGATCGGTGCGGGCTGCTTGAAGTCCACGATGTAACTGCGTCCACCGCTGAATTCCACGCCCTGGTTGAAGCCGTTAAAGAAGGTGCCGATACCCAGGACCAGGATCACCGCAGAGACCATATAGGCCACCCGGCGGTACTGAACGAAATTGTATTTGGCGTTCTTGAAGATGTTCCGGCTGATATTCGTGAAATACTTGAAGTGACGCTTTTTGTTGGTCCAGAAATCGGTCACCATCCGGCTGATCAGGATACCGGTGAAGAGGCTGAGCAACAGACCCAGGATCTGGGTGGTGGCAAATCCTAACACGGGACCGAGACCAAAATAGAACAGGATGATGGCGGTCAGCAAACTGGTAATGTGGCCGTCCAGTACGGGTGCCAGCGAACGGTGGTAACCGTCGTTCACCGCCTGCTGGTAGGTCTTGCCGCGGTTCAGTTCATCCTTGATGCGCTCAAAGATCACCACGTTGGTATCCACCGCCATACCGATGGTCAGTACCAGGCCGGCGATACCGGCAGCGGTCAGGGTGGCATTCAGCGCGCTGAGTACGCCGAGGGTGAACAGCAGGTTCAGCATGAGGGCGATATTCGCTACCCATCCTGCCGTATTATAATAAACCAGCATCAGGATGAAGATCACCAGGAATGAAATGCCGAAGGCCAGGGTACCGCCTTTGATGGCTTCGTTACCCAGGGTGGGTCCAACCACCTGCTCCTGCACGATCTTGGCGGGCGCATCCAGCTTACCGCTTTTTAATATGTTGGAAAGGTCTTGTCCTTCCTGTACGCTGAAGGAACCGGAGATCTGTGAGTTACCGCCCGTGATGGGTTCGTTCACATTGGGAGCGGAATACACGATGTCGTCCAGCACGATGGCGATGGCACGGCCCACATTGTCGCCGGTCATCTTGGCCCAGATCTTTTCACCCTGCTTGCTCATGGTCATATTCACCGTTACCTGGTTGGTAACCGGGTTAAAGTCCTGGTACGCATCGGTGATGTTCTCGCCTTCCAGCTTGGCCTTTTCCGTACCCGGAACGGTCTTGATGGCATAGAGCGGCAGGTAATCCATCACCTTTCCGTTCTGGTCCTTTTCGGGCATACCATAGAGGAACTTCACATCGCCCGGCATATTGCCCTGCACCGCAGGGTTCTGCAGGTAAGAAGAAACCAGCGCGGTATCCTTGATGGCTACGAACGCGATATTGGGATAGTATTCAGGGCG
>CBFGLD010000338.1:0-2977 GCA_965649495.1 uncultured Flavihumibacter sp.
CCGAACATAGAAATACGAGGATACTACCCAGTAAAAAACCAGGCTTTCCCGCATCCAGCTGCAGTTCTCCCAGGTAGGCGATGCCGATGCCAATATAAGTGAGCACCAGGGCGGCGCGTTGCCTCCGGTTGAGGGATTGCCCGAAAAAATAATACCCGATCAGCGCGGTGAAGGTGGGATAGAGAAACAGGATCAGCCTTTCCAGTCCCGCCGAGATGTATTGCAAGCCGGCAAAGTCGAGCCAGCTGCTCACATAATAGCCCATTAGTCCCAGGAAGGCCACGGCCGCCCACTGCCGGCGGGTGAGGCGTTGTTTTTCTTCGCGGGTAGCCAGCCAGGCAGCGGCCAGGAAGAAAGGCAGGGAGAAGAGCATGCGCAGGGCCAGCAGGCTGATGGCGTCGATGGAGGTTTCGCGGAAGGCGAGCTTTACCAGGATAGCTTTGGTGCTAAACAAAACCGCACCGGAGAAGGTGACCAGGAACCCTATCCAGTGCAGTTTGTTGGTATTCGTTGCGGGTGTCACTAGACGCTGACGTTGAAATCGCGCAGGGCGTCGTTGAGACTGGTTTTGAGGTCGGTGCTGGGTTTGCGCTGCCCGATGATGAGGGCGCAGCTCACGTTGTATTCACCGGCCGGAAACTTCTTGGTATAGGTACCCGGAATCACGACACTGCGGGCCGGCACGCGGCCTTTGTATTCTACCGGCTCCGCTCCGCTGACGTCGATGATCTTGGTGCTTTGAGTCAGCACCACGTTGGCGCCGAGGACTGCTTCTTTTTCCACGATGACACCTTCCACCACGATGCTGCGGGAGCCCAGGAAGCAGCCGTCTTCGATAATGACGGGAGCGGCCTGCAGGGGCTCCAGAACACCACCGATACCCACTCCCCCGCTGAGGTGAACGCCCTTACCGATCTGGGCGCAGCTGCCCACGGTGGCCCAGGTGTCTACCATGGTACCTTCGTCAACATAAGCGCCGATGTTGACATAGCTCGGCATGAGCACCACGTTGCGGGCGATGAAAGCGCCGTAGCGGGCAACCGCATGCGGAACCGCGCGCACGCCGAGGGCGGCATAGTTCTTCTTCAGTTCCATCTTATCGTAAAACTCGAAGGGCGGGAGGTCCCAGGTCTTCATCTGCTGGATGCCGAAATACATCAGGATGGCCTGTTTGACCCATTCGTTGACGGTCCAGCCGCCTTCACCGGGACTGGCAACCCGTAATCTGCCTTTATCAACTTCTTCCATAACAGCACGTACTGCGTCGGAGTACGTGCTGTCTTTCAGCAGGTCGCGGTTTTCCCATGCCTGCCGGATCTGATCTTGTAGGGACATGTGCTTGCAAAATTTTTGCAAACATAAGGCAGAAGACGGTTACAGTATCTTAATACCTACGCCCACCTGGAAGCCTTTGTTTTTCCAGGCCTGGTTGATATCGCCGCTGTTGACATCGTTCAGGCTGGTGAAGGCCCTGCCGGAAATGCGGAAGGCACCGATATTGATCTGCGCGCCGCCCAGGATGGATACGTCACCATTTTTAAACGCCTCCCTGCCTTCTTCCAGCAGGTCGCGGTCTTCGTTCATGAGGATGCCGAATTGCGGTCCGGCCTGCAAGCTGAGCCAATCGGTCAGCCGGTAGTTCAGGGTCAGCGGGATGCTGAGGTAATTGGGTTTGATGGATTCGGTGTTGGTAGCGGGTTTGGCGATGCCGTTGAAAATATCTTCAAAATCGTCGCCGGTTTGGGTAGCGTACTGGTTCCACAGGACTTCCGGTTGTACGTACCATTTTTTCCCCAGGCCGATCTCGGCAAAGCCGCCCAGGTGGTAGCCATAGTTGAACTCATCGGACATGGCTTTACCATCCACTTTGGTGATGTTGGCGCCTCCTTTCACGCCGAGGTGAAAGCCCTGGGCCTGGAGGGCAGATACCGCCAGGAGGGCGGCAGCGAGGAACATTAGTTTGAATTTCATAACGGGTATTTAGGCGAAAGGTAGTTCAACTTAAATGCCAGCAGCGGGGTAACGCTGTTAAATAAAAATCAAACAAAATCCCGTTAAACCTTTGCGGGCGGTGGTAGTCAGACGAGCTCGATCACCGTGATCTCGGGAAGAATACCTACCCGCCCCGGGTAACCGATAAATCCGAAGCCACGGTTGACATAGAGTTTTTGATCGCCCGCTTCGTATAATCCCGCCCATTGTTTATACATGTATTGCACGGGGCTCCAGCGGAAGCCCGGCAGTTCCACGCCAAACTGCATGCCGTGGGTATGGCCGCTGAGCATGAGGTCGATATCGGAATACGTGTTCCGCACTTCCCCATCCCAGTGGCTGGGGTCGTGGCTCATGAGGATCTTAAAAGGATACTGTTCCGCGCCTTTATATGCTTCCTCCAGCCTTCCGTACTTGGGGAAATTTCCCTTGGCGCTCCAGTTCTCGATGCCCAGCACGGCGATCTCCTGCCCTTCTTTTTCCAGGACCACGTGTTCGTTCATGAGGAGACGCCACCCCATTTCTCCATGGAGGGCCTTGAGGTTTTCGAGGTTCTGCGCCTTGTGAGCGGCAGACTCCCACTGGTAATAATCGCCGTAGTCGTGGTTGCCGAGGATGGAGTAGACTCCGTGCGGGGCTTTGAGCCCGGCGAAGAGGGACTTGTATTCGCTCATTTCCACTGCCCGGTCGTTCACCAGGTCGCCGGTGAAGAGGATGAGGTCGGCCTGCTGATCCATGATCCGCTGAATGCCTTCCTGTACGGCCGCGGGGTCCGTGAAGCTGCCGGCATGGATATCGCTGATGTGCAGGATACGCAGCCCCCGGAACGCTTCGGGCAGGTTTTTATAGGAGAGCTTCAGTTTTTTGACGGTATAATTATACTTATTGGTGAACCCATACAGCAGGGTGCCGAAGAGAGAAGAGCCGGCTGCCAGTCCCATCCAGCTCAGGAAAGCCGAGCGGGTGATGCCCTCTCCTGCCTGGG
>CBFGLD010000339.1:0-2970 GCA_965649495.1 uncultured Flavihumibacter sp.
GAGGGCCATCAGCATGGTGCCGATGGTGGCATTGCTCACCCCTTCCTTCCGCTGGCGGCCGCTGGTCTGTTGGAAAGTATTGGGATGGCGGTCGTCCATGATCAGCTTGTAGCGCAAAATAAGCTTCAGTTGCGCCGTATCGATGCCTGCCTTTCCCAGGAGCGGCAAAGGCAATAATACCAGGCGAAAAAATAATTGGTTGACCTTATTCACTGGCCGGGTTTTGGTTGCGGAAAGCAGATACCAGGTCGGCGGCCACGCCCTGCAGGGATTCGGTGGCCGTCAGTTGTGCGAAAATATGTTCCAGGCTGCCGCGCCCCAGCTCTTCCTGCAGGCTTTCGAAACTTCCGTCGGCAACGATGCGGCCGTGGTGGATGAGGATGATCCGGTCGCAGACTTTTTCGACCACGTCCATCATGTGACTGCAATAAAATATGGTCTTACCCGCCGCTGCCAGCTGGCTGATCAACTCCTTTACGATGATCACACTGTTGGCATCCAGGCCGCTCAGGGGTTCATCCAGGATGAGGATGTCCGGGTCGTGCAGCATGCCCGATACCAGTAATACTTTCTGTCGCATGCCTTTGCTGAAACTGTCCATCCGCTGGTGCAGGTGCTGTTCCAGTCCGAATGCGGTGAGCATGCGCGTGATGCGTTCCAGGGCAAGCTGCGGGTCCAGCTGGTGCAGTCCCGCTACCAGTTCCAGGAACTCCACCGGTGTCAGTACCTCGTATAACTCGGCCAGCTCGGGAACGTATCCCACCATTCTCTTCACCGACAAGGGATCCTTGCGCAGGTCCACCCCTTTTATCGTTACCGAGCCTTCGTAGTCGGTGAGCAGCCCGCAGAGAATCTTTACCGTGGTGCTCTTGCCCGCGCCGTTGGGACCAATATACCCAATGACCTGGCCGGCATCGATGTTTAAGTTGATATCATTCAATACCTGCTTGCTTCCATAGGATTTGTCCAGGTGCTCCATGCGGATAATAGGTTCCCTCATTTTGGAAAGATAAAAAATCCTTTCTTTGCACCACACCACAGAAAAGAACAGCACATGGAACCCAGGTACAAAAGAATTTTGTTGAAATTGTCGGGTGAGGCCCTGATGGGAGATGGCGGCACCGGATCCTATGAACCATTGAACCACAACATCATTGCGCAATATGCCAAAGAGATCAAGGCCGTTGCGGCAGCAGGGGTGGAAGTGGCGCTGGTAATAGGAGGGGGGAATATCTACCGGGGAATGAATGAAGCGGAAACTGGCATTGAAAGGGCGCATGGAGATTATATGGGTATGCTGGCCACCGTTATCAATGGTATGGCATTGCAGGCGGGGCTCGAAAAAGAAGGTGTGTTCACGCGCCTGCAGAGCGCCATCAAAATGGAGCAGATCGCAGAACCCTATATCCGCCGCAGGGCGATCCGCCACCTCGAAAAACACCGCGTGGTGATCTTCGGTGCCGGCACCGGCAATCCTTATTTCACTACCGATACCGCCGGTTCCCTGCGCGCCATCGAGATCAAGGCTGATGTGATCCTCAAGGGCACCCGGGTAGACGGCATCTACACCGCCGATCCCGAAAAGGATCCTGCAGCCACCAAATACGAGCAGATCAGCTTCCGCGAATGCATCAATAAAAACCTGAAAGTGATGGACATGACCGCTTTCACGCTTTGCATGGAAAACAACCTGCCCATCATCGTGTTTGACATGAACAAGCCCGGTAACCTGATGAAAGTGGTTATGGGGGAGCAGGTGGGAACCCTTGTCCAGGGCTGATCACGCCGACCCTAAACCGAGTACTTTTACGCAAAACCCGCGGCAGCCTTGCATAATTCGCGTAACCTTTCTATTTTAGATACGAAAAACCACCTCCAGCAGGGTGGTTTTTTATTCCCCATCCTGAACATCCCATGAATGACTGATAGGAAAGATTCCTAAACTCCGACCGTTATGACTACGTTTACTACTTTATTTCTAACCAGGATATCATTGGGGATTGCCGAGATCATCATATTCCAGATTGGCGCCATTGCACTTGGTTTTGCCATTCACTTTTTCCTTTCTTCCCGAAAAGCAACTTCCCTGCAACTGCAGCAGTCCGCCGAAAAATCGGCACAGGACGAAGCGGATGAGTGGAAGCTTAAATACTTCAACGATACCGAAGAGCTGGAAAAGCGCGTCCAGAAATTACAGCATGAACTGAAGCAGGCACGTGAGAACGAAGAATTTCTTTCGTTGGAGATCGATTCCATCCGGCAGGAGCGGGAGGAGTTGCTGGAATCACATGCCGAGCTGGCGGCGGTCCCTGTTCCGCCACCCGTACCCGAGGCGGTCAACCCCACGCGCGATTACCTGGAGCAGCTCCAGGAATCGCAGCAGGTGCTGTCACAACACAACCAGCGCATGCAGCAACTGCTGGCACAGGTGGAACAACTCAAGCTGATGGAGCAGAAGCACCTGGACCTGCAGCGCAGCAACGAAACCCTGAACCGGCAACTGAGTGAAATGCGGGTGCTGCTGCTGGATAAGGAAAACGATATCCGCGCCCTGCGGCAGCAGAACCGGCTGGGAGAGGAAATGCAGCAAAGGCTGGAAAAGGTCTATGCCGATTACAACGGCCTGCTGGAAAAAATGCAGAAGCTGGAAGCCCATGTGAATGCCACCCAGAAAGATGGCGCCAACTATGCCGAACTGCAGGACGCATACTTCAAAGTGAGCAAGGAACTGGACGAGATCAAAATGAAATACCTGGCGCTGCTGGAAGAATACCAGCGTACTACCCGCACGCTGGCGGAGGTGGAAGACAAACTACGCGAGTCTAACTTCCAGCGTACCCAGCTCCAGAAAAAGACCCTCTACCTGGAAGAACTGAACCAGGACCTGCAGCAGGTTGCCGAACATCACAACAAGCTGCACAGCCAGATGCGCCGCATCAGCGAAATTGAGCAACTGCTGGCAAAAGCCAC
>CBFGLD010000340.1:0-2921 GCA_965649495.1 uncultured Flavihumibacter sp.
TTGAAATAAACCACATAAAATACGAGCATGCCAAACAAACTGGACAATTCCAGGAGAAAATTCCTCCTGAATTTTGCTACCGCAACTGCTGCTATAGCTGCCGGATCAAACGTACTGGCCAATCCTGCCGGTAAGGATATATTCCATATCCTGAAACGAAACGGATATTCCGCTAACGATAATATTAATATCGCCCTGATCGGTGCGGGCATTATGGGCGTTCAGGATGCCATCACCGCGCTCCGCGTACCCGGAATCAGGATTGTGGCGGTCTGCGATCTGTACGACGGCCGGTTAAAAGATGCGAAAAACCGGTGGGGTGCAGATATCTTTACCACCCGCAGCTACAAAGAACTGCTTAACCGGAAAGATGTGGATGCAGTGATCGTTGCCACTCCAGATCACTGGCACCAGCAGATTTCCATCGATGCCCTCAAAGCCGGCAAACACGTTTACTGTGAAAAGCCCATGGTACACTCAATCGGTGAAGGTCCGGCCGTGATCAAGGCACAGAAAGAATCGGGCAAGATTTTCCAGGTGGGCAGCCAGGGTGTCTCTTCCCTGGGAAATGAAAAAGCGCGGGAATTGCTCCGCGATGGAGCCATCGGTGAACTGAATTATGCGGAAGGGTTCTGGGCAAGGCATTCACCTACAGGGGCCTGGCAATATCCCATCCCGGAAGACGCATCTCCGCAAACCGTTGATTGGGAAACCTTCATCAGCAATACCACCAAACGTCCCTTCGATAAAACCCGCTTCTTCCGCTGGCGTAATTACCGCGACTACGGCACCGGAATGTCCGGCGACCTGTTTGTTCACCTGTTTTCCAGCCTTCACTTTATAACAGACTCCTTTGGCCCTGATAAGATATATGCGGCTGGGGGACTTCGTTATTGGAAAGATGGCAGGGAAGTTCCGGATGTGTTGTTAGGTACTTTCGATTATCCTCAGGGTAAATCACATGCCCCCTTCAATCTTTCCCTTCGCTGTAACTTCGTTGACGGCACCAGTGGAACCACTTTCCTGAAACTGGTAGGAAGCGAGGGTTCTATGGATATAACCTGGGATGATGTTACCGTTAAACGTAATAAAGAAGTGGTGTCGGATGATCCTTTCTTTATCGAGCAAATGAAAAAAGCCGGGAAGCCAATAACTGGTCGGAAGCGCATACTGCCGCCTCAGGAGTATACTTTCAGTGCCGAGAAAGGTTACGAAGGCGGTCCCTACGATCACTTCGTTAATTTCTTTGAAGCTATCCGAAAAAATGGGAAGGTGGTGGAAGATGCGGTCTTCGGTTATCGTGCCGCTGCACCCGCATTGCTATGCAACGATAGTTACCACCAGGATACAGCCATCCGCTGGAACCCTGAAAAAATGGAACTGATCAAAAAATAAGTTTCGGAATATTTAAAGGTGCCTGGCATTTCAGTATGTCAGGCACTTGTTTTTTCTAACTGGTTCATCACCGCCCGCAGGTCTTTCGGCAGGGGGGCTTCCAATATTACCTGTTTCCCATCACGGTCCATAAAACGAAGTTCCCGGGCATGTAACGCCAGCCGGTTCAGCAGGGGCTTTTCCTCCAGCACATCTTTTCCCAGTTTGAACTTTTTCTTGATGGAAGATAAAAACAGCGGTTGCCCGTCACCGTAAAGTGGGTCACATACGATCGGGTGACCATAATGCTTCATGTGCACCCTGATCTGGTGCGTTCTGCCGGTGAGTATCCGGAATTCCATCCAACTAAATGCGGCGAACGACTGCAGTAAACGGAACCCCGTGATACTCGGTTTTCCTTTCCGGATCACGGTCATCATTCCTTTTTTTGCAGGATGTTCTCCCAGGGGTTCGTCTATCACACCCTCAGCATCATAGACTTTACCCATCACCAGGCCATTGTAAAATTTCTCCGTGCTGCGCAGTTCAAATTGTTGCGACAGGAACTTGTGGCTGATTTCATTTTTCGCGAAAACAATAACACCGCTGGTTTCTTTATCCAGCCGGTGCACCGTATATATATGACCATAACGGGCCACCAGTATATCTTTCAGGGATGGCTCCGATTGTTCCCTGTCAGGAATTGAAAGCATACCGGCCGGTTTGTTGATGGCAATATAATCATCGGTTTCAGCCAGTATTTCTAAAGTATGTTTCATGTGGGTGACCGCTTATTTTTTACCGCCTTTATTGAAATGTTTGAGCAGGCGTACTTCTCTTTCATTCAGGAAACGCCACTTCCCGCGGTTCACATTTTTCTTGGTAAGTCCCGCATACATCACCCTGTCCAATGCCCTGACATCGTATTTCAGATGTTCAAAGATCCGGCGCACGATCCTGTTGCGGCCACTGTGTATCTCAATACCAACAATCGCTTTGTTCCTGGGGTCTGCATATCCTAAAGCATCAGGAGCGATGAACCCGTCCTCCAGGGTGATCCCTTTCACGATGGTCTCAAAATCGTGTTTGGTAAGTGGTTTGTCAAGGGTTACCTCGTAGATCTTTTTGATCTCATGTTTCGGATGGGATAGCGTTTGAGCAAGGTCGCCATCGTTCGTAAATAATAACACCCCGCTGGTGTTGCGGTCCAACCTTCCGATCGGGTATACGCGCTCGGTAGTTGCGGTCCTGATAAGGTCCAGTACGGTCTTTCGTCCCTGCGGGTCCTCCGTGGTGGTGATATAATCCTTGGGTTTATTCAGCAGGATGTACACCAGGTTTTGGGCCAGGGTAATCCTTTTGCCGTTCAGTTTGATTTCATCTTTTTCTGAAACCTTATAACCCGGTTCTTTTATTTCAGTGCCATTCACCAGCACACCGCCTTTTTTAACCAACTCAGCAGCGTCTCTGCGGGCGCATACCCCCGCATGTGCAATGAATTTATTAAGCGGCATTAACGCGCCAGCAGTAGAAGGAAGGGTTCCTTG
>CBFGLD010000341.1:0-2870 GCA_965649495.1 uncultured Flavihumibacter sp.
TGCTGCTCTTTCACAATATTGATGCATTCCTGGGTGGAATTGCGCGAATGGATCACGATGGGCAGGGCATACTGCTTCGCCATTTGCACCTGCCGCCTGAAAGCTTCATATTGGGCAGTCTCAAAGGTCCTGTCCCAATAAAAATCAAGCCCTATCTCCCCCACTGCGGCAAAGGGTCGCCGCGCCAGCCAGTCGGCCACCAGTTGAAGCTCCTCCTCCCAGTTCTCTTTCACATAGCAGGGATGCAATCCCATCATGGCATGGCAAACGCCTTGGTAAGCGGTTTCCAGCCCCAGCATCGCCTCATGTTCGGTGCTGTCGATAGCAGGCAGGTAAAAGGCCTCTACCCCTGCCTCGCGGGCCTCACTGATAACGGTGCTGATATCATCCCTGAATTCTTCAACATATAAATGACAGTGGCTATCAATTAGGATCATGCGGCGAAGTTCTATAAAATTTAATACTATTTTAAACGTTTTGGATGCAACCCGGTCAGAGAACCATACCAACACCACAAACAAATTTTATGAAAATGAAACAATCCGGCCAGCAGTTGCTTACCGTCCTGGCCCTAAGCCTCACCCTCTGGTCATGCTCCAAAAATGACGACAACAATGAGCCCGGAGGCGAATCCGAATCAGTTCTGTTGACCCGCACCACCATGGAGGCGGACGCTGAAGGAGAAGTGCTTTATGATGATGTATTCAACAATGTAATGGGCACCCCGGGAGCCGGCATCGGCGGCACGGGCGTATTCCAGGTGAATACAGAAAACAGTCCCGGTACCCTGCAAACCACCTGCTTCACCCTCACCGCGGAGCGTGTTAATCCCGCCGATTCTTTCCCGCTGAGAGTAACCCTCGATTTCGGCGCCTCCGGCTGTACCGGTAAGGATGGCCGCGTGAGGAAGGGAAAGATCATCACGGTTTACACCAATTGGCTCTTCATATCCGGTGCAGTGGCTGAAACCGTTTTTGATGGCTATTATGTGAATGATACCAAAGTAGAAGGCGCTCACCGCATTCAAAACAACAGCATATCCGACAAGCTGACCTTTGAAACCCGCGTCACCAATGGAAAGCTAACCAGGCCCAGCGGCGATTATACCCAGTGGAACCGCACTCGCGTTATCTCCCAAACAGATGGCTGGGGAACACCATGGGTTGCAGGCGATGATGTATTCACGATAGTAGGTAATGGAGAAGGTACCGTTGTAAGGGGTGATAAAACAGCGAGCTGGACCAGCACCAACCTCGAACCACTGGTGAAGAAATTCAACTGTAAATGGATCGTTCAGGGCAAACAAAAGTTCCAGCGTAATGGTGGTCCGGAGGGAGTGCTCGACTTCGGAAACGGCGACTGCGACAATAAAGCAGGCCTCACAGTGAACGGAAATACAATAGAAATTACTTTGAAATAATTAAAAATATAATTTACCTTTAAACCAGTTTTCATAGGGTACGGATTAAAAACGGGCCAGGGTTTCTACCCAGGCCCAACTTTTTTTAAGGGGGTCCTCCCCGATTCCAATGATGTTTTTTCCTAATTTATTTCCTGTTGTTAGCCTTCAAAATATTCATGTTGATTGCTTCAAATATGTATCCGCGGGCAGAAAACCATTCCAGGGTTTGGGGTAAAACAACGTTCAATCTATCCCATGCTTTTTCACTATCATGATAAACAACGATGCTCCCTTTATCCACATTTTCGCGCACCATATCCCAGCATTGCGCAGCCGATTTTTTCGCGTCAAAATCTCCCGATAAAACTGTCCACATGATCATCTCATAACCTGCCTCTTTTAACAGCTTTCCCTGGAAGCGGGTAAGCCTTCCATAAGGCGGACGGAATAATTTACTATCGATATATTTTGCTGCCTCGCCGATATCTGCAAAATATTCTTCATCTGAACTCTTCCATCCATTGCGATGATTCATAGTATGGTTACCAACAATATGTCCCTCCCTTAAAATTCTTTCATACACCGCCGGCCATGTTTTTACATTCTTGCCGATACAAAAAAAACTCGCCTTCGCATTGTAGTTCTTCAACTGGTCTAATACCCATGGCGTGATCTCGGGGTGCGGACCGTCATCAAAGCTGAGGTAGATCTTTTTTTCCGATGTCGGTATCTGCCATTGCCATGCCGGGTAGAGCATGCGGAGGAATCGGTTGGCGGTTGACCAGTAAAGCATGTTGTAAAGATAAGCGCACAAAAACCTTTAACGTCAAACGGTAAACCAAGACCACATGTTATCTTTGCGGAATGTCAAGTAAAGTTCGTGTTCGTTTTGCACCGAGTCCCACGGGTGGACTCCACCTGGGCGGGGTTCGCACGGTATTGTATAATTATTTGTTTGCCAAACATCATGGCGGGGATTTCATACTGCGTATTGAAGACACCGACCAGAACAGATTTGTGGATGGCGCGGAAGACTATATAATGGAATGCCTGAAATGGTGTGGAATAGAACCGGATGAGAGTCCGGCTGTAGGCGGACCCCATGCACCCTACCGGCAGAGTGAGCGAAAAGAAAGCTACCGTGAGTATGCGGAGAAACTTGTTGCAGATGGATTCGCCTATTATGCATTTGACACTCCGCAGGAACTGGAGGAGATGCGTGCAAATTATAAGACCGCAGAAAATCCATCCCCCCAATATGATAACAGGCTGCGAACCAAAATGCGTAATTCCCTTTCACTGGATGCAGCTACTGTGCAGCAGTTGATTGCCGATGGAACGCCTTATGTGATCAGGATAAAGATGCCGGAGAATGAGACCATCAGCTTCACGGATATGATTCGTGGTGAGGTAAGTTTCAATACCGGAAATGTGGATGATAAAGTGTTGTTGAAACATGATGGCATGC
>CBFGLD010000342.1:0-2826 GCA_965649495.1 uncultured Flavihumibacter sp.
TACCCACTATCTAAAATTCCTGATTGTACAGGTATTGTAAAGTTGGTTTAGCGGGCTACCTGAAAACGCCCAGATTCCACAATTTTGCCACTTTTGTCCCGAAGTTGGAAAATATACACCCCGCGATAGTATTGCGAAAGCTCAACGGTGGTTTTAGGATTGATGTTTTTCAATTCAAAAACCTTCTTTCCCAGGAAGTTATAGATCTGGAAAGTATAATTTTTTTCAAATTGCCTGGGGAAATCAAAAGTTATTTGGGAAATAGCCGGGTTGGGGTAAAAGCGAATAACCGGTGTATTATTGTCCGGCAGGCGGGATTGGGAAAATCCCCCGGCGCTTAAGAACAATAAAATGGATAGTGTAAAGAGTATCCTCATCGGCGTATTTGTATGGCTATAACGCTTGAACAAGATATTCTATTTTATTCAAAGTTACAATGCTCCCTGAAATTAAAGAAAGACCAGATATAAACCCGGCCGGTTTATAAATTCTAACAGAAAATTAAATGAAATCAGAACCGGGGGCAGAAGATCTTATATTTTGAAGAATTATAACGGTTTACGAAGCCGATATAGGTTACGGATAATTCAAAACCCCCTCGTCCCTGGCTGGCCGTTTTCAATTGGGATACGTTTACATCATAACTGATTCCAATGGAAAAAGGATCATAATCCAGTTTGATGGCGGGAATGAGAGCATCCTTAAGGCGGAGGAATCCCCCGAAATAAATGGTATAGTCTGGGTTGGCGGGATCCCCAATCCGGTAGCCGTACATGGCTCCGCCAATGGTTTCGCTGGCAGGACCTTGCCGGGAATGGTCTGCCTGCAGGTTAAAGAATGCCTGTTCGTTCACATCAAAACGCACCCCTCCGCTGACCACCCATTTTGGGTGCAGCGCTTCGCTGGCAGAGCGGTAAAAGGAATTCCTGGGCCGGTTAACGTGGTGATAGGCCAGCCCGATAAAGAGATTGTCGGTTTTATCCGGACCAAAACTGGTATTGAAACTTGCGCCGACACTCCCATCCAGGTAATTGAAATTGGCATTGGCAAAAGATTCGCCGTCCGCAACTGCCGGATTGTACGCGCCGCCCACAAACTGGTTATCAGTGGTGATCTTGGAACGATCGATCCTTCTTTGCACCAGGCCGCCCATGAACCCTACCGATAAGTACATATTCCTTTCGGAGCTAAGGCTTTTGTGATAATTGATGGCAGGTAACAAGTGACTGGTGGTTAGTGCCGCAGTGCCGGCACGGTCATATAACATCTGCAGGCCGGCAGTTATAAAATCATCACCGGTGCCCACCGGCATTTTGTATTCACCATTGAAAGAACCGCTGCGGTAGGCATTGGTAAAACTGTTCCATTGATCGCGGTATACCAGTTGGGCCCTGATATCCCCGGTAAATATTCCTGCGAGAGAAGGGTTTCTTAAGAGTGGGGCTTCATAGAATTGTGAAAAATGTATATCCTGCGCATAGCCCCTGCCGGTAGCCAGCGTAATTGATGCAAGCAGAAACAGGATGATATGGATGACAGGTTTTTTCATGATATTATCGGATCAGGGTTACATTTCCTTTGATGGGTATGATTTCACCATTATCGCAAATCACCTCAATAATATATACGTAAGCATCCATTGCTGCGATGGCCCCCCGAATGCGGCCATCCCATCCGTCTGAAGGAGAGTTTGCAGCAAAATTCCTTTTTTCATAAACCAGTTCGCCCCACCTGTTGAATATGCGCATGGATTGAATTTTATCAATGGCAGTTCCGCGTGGGAAGAACCTGTCATTCACACCATCGTTGTTTGGACTGAAGGTATTGGGAATGAAATAATTTTTATCAACACAAATAACTTTTACAATGATGTCGGCTGTGTTTTTACATCCATTGGTATCCAGGACCGAGATATTGTAGGTGGTATTGAATTGCGGATTGGCAAAAGGTACCGGGCAATTGGAACAACTCAGGTTATAATCAGGAGTCCAGGTCCATGTATTTACATTGGGGCTGTAGCTGACGGGCAGGTTAATGCCGGTACCCACCACTATGGTCACCTGGGGTTCCACCGTGATTTCAGGTAGCGGCCAAACTGTTACAGACTTTGAGGTATCCCGGAAGCAACCAATTTCGTTGGTGGCCCTCAGCTGGAAATTAACCGTACCCGTGGATGAAAATTTTCCCAAAACGGTTTGCTGTTGTGATGCCTGCCCGCTTCCATAACTCCAACTCCAGTATGTTAAGGAATCCGGTATCAGTGTGGATGCGGTAAAAGGAACTGCCTCGTTCAGGCAGATCTCATCCGGACCATTGATCACCGGGGTTGGGGTAGTGTAGACCCTAACCGTATCGGTATATGTAGCTGAACAACCGGTAACTGTGGTAACCGTTTGGGAAACATAATAGGTGCCCGGACTGGCAAAGAAATGGGAAGGATCCATATCAGTACTGGTGTTGCCGTCTCCAAACGCCCAATTCCTGCTGGTGATATCATCATTTCCGATACTGAAATCAGTGAACTGGACCTGCCCATTGTCACAGAATTTGTCCTGGTCCATCCCGAAAACCGGAAGTACCCCTTTAACCAATATACGTTGCCGCCCCCCAACATTTGCAATGCAATCCAGGTTATCAAACAACCGGACAGATGGTGAATAAAGGTTGGGACGGGTGTACGTATGCGTAAGGGTGGTTGCACCCGAAGTATCACTTTTACCATCTCCAAAGAAGACCCAAAACCGTGTGCCGGGTGGGGGATTAACCTGGAAGGTTACGGTTAGTTGATTACAGGCTTCAAGGGGGGTATAGGTAAAACACAGGGTA
>CBFGLD010000343.1:0-2810 GCA_965649495.1 uncultured Flavihumibacter sp.
CCCGCAATCTCCAAGTTCCGGCGGTCACGGCGGTCACGGCGGTCCTATATCCTATTTGCACCTGTCCCCTTACCAACCCGGATTTTGTCCCAGGGCCGGGTTGATCAGCAGGTCGGCATTGGGAATCGGGTACAGGTACTTTTTATCCTCCCATACACGGGCAACCGAATTGAGCCAGTTGATCTCGCCGGAGTTTCCACCCGACAATTGCTGCGGGTTATCGGAACCGTTAGCCAATTTAGGTGAAACATTGATAAAGGTCACTCCCGGTATGGATGCGGGTGCCGTGAAGCTGTAAAACAACACGTCCATCTTTCCGTCCTCATTTAGATCCATGGGTTCATTCAGTGCAGGCACATAGAAACCGTTCCAGGGCCTGGTCAGCAATTCACCGCGTTTCCAGCGGATCAGGTCGTTAAAACGGAGTCCTTCCCAGGCCAGCTCAATGCCTCGCTCCCTGCGGATCTCTAACAATACGGGATCCGAAATTCCAGGGAAATATTTCTGCTGCAGGTAGGCATCTACGGTAGTTGGCAACGCATCCAGCCCACCGGTGATGCCCGCGCGGGAACGCAGTGCCCCAATGGTCCGCGACCAGTCGGCATCGGTAATGGTACCCAGCTCGGCCTTCGCCTCTGCGTAATTGAGCAATACCTCGGCATAACGGATCAGCGAAATGGAATTATCATTCCGGGTGCCGCCATCAAAATACATATCGTCCAGCGTCCACTTGATGGGCTGGTAACCCGTATAGGTATACGAAAATACAGGTGGCGCGGGTTCGGAACTGCCGGCATTCACGCGGCGGTAGTCACCCATCCGGATCGTTTGCTGCAGGCGCTTGTCGCGGCCCTTGACCTCTTCCGAAAATACCATCGATTCATAACCGGGCCGTGTGGTGAAGGGTGTCCCGTCGCTATTGAGATAGGTATTCACAAAATCGCGGGTAAAGCTTAGGCGCGAACCATAAGTGGCGGATGTCCAGTACCAGTTGGCGTCGTTGAGCACATTGAGGGTGGGGTCCGCCACATTACTCAGAATGATCTCATTGGTAACGGGCAGCTTGCTGATGAAAAGCTGGCGGTAGGCCTGGTCTGCCCCACCGGAGGTATTCAGCGAGAACCCGCCTGCTTCCATCACTTCTTCAGCGGCTGCTGCTGCTTCGCTTAACCAGTCACTGGCAGTAGATTCCAATCCGGCTGCCAGTCCACCTGCGTGGTATTTTCGAAAAGTTCCTTCAAAGAGGCAAATGCGCGATTTATAAGCCAGGGCTACGTAACGCGTCACCAGGCTGCGCCTGGGATCGGTAGTGGTAATATGCTCCGCGGCATAATCAAGGTCCGCCAGTACCGAATCCATCACCAGCGCACGAGGGTCCCGGGGCTTTTTGAGTGCAACAGAATCGTCTACGGCGATGGTTTTTCCATACCAGGGTACATCCCCGAAACGCACCACTTTATCGAAATAGAACAATGCCCGGAAGAACCTGGCGAGAGCGGTATAATTGGTACGGATGGCTTCCGGAACCGCAGTATTGGTATTGTTTTCAATGAAATAATTGATGTTGCGCAACGCCGTCCAGCTCCAGCCGGAACCCTGAAGTGGCGTGTACCCGCTGGCGGTCAAAAAAGAGGGAACATCCGTACGGGCGCCGTAATCGCTCATATTGTCCATCCGGATGATATCATTGCCACTTGGCAGGTTATTGTAAAAAGAGGCGGTATAGAGTTGCAGTCCCCGCTCGTCGCTGAATACTGCATTACGCGAAGCGGTCCCTTGTGGTTCGGTGTCCATTTTCCGGCACCCGGATGCCAGCAGGGCAACCGCTCCCAGGTATAGTATGATGTATTTCATGATTTTTTCTTTTTGATGTTTAAAAACCCAGACTAAGGCCAACGGTCCATCCTTTCAGCATCGGGTAATTGTTACCGTTACCATTGCCGCCGTTGGTCAGTACCCGGTCGGATCCCTGGATATTTTCCACGTCCAGGTTATGGGTGACCTTGTACAAAGGCGAATAGGTCCAGATATTATCCCCGGAAATGTACACCCGGGCCTGTGTCATGCGGATGCGTGAGATCAGCGAAGCAGGCAGGTTATAACCGAGCTGTACATTTTTCAGCCGGATATAGGCAACGTTCTGCAGGTATTTGGTCTGGGCAACGTTGAGCGAGCGACCCGTTCCCTGGGCAATATAACCACGCAGGCGGGGGAAATAAGTGTTGGGATTTTCTTCCGACCATATTTCATCCACCATTTCTGCAGGCACCCGGTTATAAGGGCGGTTATAGGGACCCCAGAAAGCATCTGCTTCTGCACCCGGCCACCAGTCCTGTTTGGCCACACCCTGAAAAAAGGCGCTGATGAAGAAATTATTCCAGTTGAAATCAAACAGGGCACCGAAAGTATAACGGGGCTGTGCATTGCCAATGATCTTCCGGTCACCGGGATTGGCAACCGTATTCTCTCCTGTATTGACTTTACCGTCTTTATTGAGATCCAAAAACTTGACATCCCCGATCATGGTCACCCCATTGTTGGCGCTCTTGATATCCGATTGGGCAGCCGCCTGGTCGATGTTTTCCGCAGTAAAGAAGCCATCAGTGGTATACCCCCAGATCTCGCCGAGTTTTTGACCCACATAATATTCGTTCAGGCGTTTGGTGGGATTATTATACCGCGTGATCTCCGACTGGTAATCGGCCAGCGAGAGGCGGATGCCGTAACCGAATGGTTTTCCTGCCAGGTTCCCCCGGTCGCGCCAGGCCGCTACTACCTCCCAGCCTTTGGTCTGCAGGTCTGCATAGTTT
>CBFGLD010000344.1:0-2792 GCA_965649495.1 uncultured Flavihumibacter sp.
TCAAAATCGACGTCGCCATGGGTATCTCCGCGGGTAGTGGTGATATTCAAGCGGCCCAATGCAGCCTTTTGCTGCAGGGCTGCTGCATCGGGAAATGCCTGCGGGTCGAGGCTGATATCTTTAATCCGCTCGTTTTCTTCAAACGCATCGTACTCCCGCACATCTCCTTCGTTCACCGTGAACAGAAAGGGAACGCCGCGGATTTCCAGGGAAGCGATCGCATCCGGCTGGTACATGCCATAGACCGGTATAGGGCGGAACTGCTGGATACCGTCTTCATCGCTGGGATCAATACCATTATAGGACAGGCTGTAATCCTTAAATCCCAGCGGATAGATTCCGGTGAAGCTTTTTGACGCCAGGCTGATCCGTGCAATGGCATTGTTTTCCTGCAACGTAACCCAGGCGGTTTTGGAATCCTGGCTTACCGTAATGAACTCCGGCTCCAGGTCCTGGGCCAGGGTGGCTCCGGGACCAAAGACGCGTAACCCCTTTGCTTTTAATGCCGCTTCCTGCTTGTTATAGCCGGAAAAATCGATCGTTTTCACCGCATAGTTCTCTTCCACACTAATGATGGACACGGAACCCGGCGGGTCAACAGTGTACGCTCCGTTGGGCTCGCCTTCGTTGGCGGAGAGGATGAATTTGCCGTCGGCACTGTAAGTAACCATGTCCGGCAAGGCACCCACCGTTACATGGGTAATCTCTGTCAGGTCAGCGGTGCGATACAGGTATACGCGACCGTTAGCCTGCTTATCAGAGGCTTCTACCGCTGCGGCTAATACGCCTTTAGAAACAGCAAGGCTGTTCACTGCTCCAAAAGAACTGATATCAATGGAACCTGTCACCAGCATGGCAGACGGGTTGCTGAAGTCGATCACATCGATCCGGTTGGGGTCTGTATTGTTCACCACAAATAACCGGCGGGTGAGTGCATCGTAGGCCGTGATCTCCGCGGCACCCTCTTCCCCGATATCAATACTACCGGTTTCGGTAAACTGGGAGGGGTCCTCCATCGGGTAGGAGGGCAGGTCGTTCTTTTCGCAACCCGCCAGCAGGCCGCCCATTACTAACAGGCTCAGGATCTTTCTCATAATGAATGTTTGTTTTGAACCGGCAAGGTTAGACCTGTTGGATTATCGTAATGTGAAGCCCTTATTATGTTTGCGTTAAGGATCACCCCGGGGCAATAATCCGCCCTTTGGAACGTTATTTGCTTTATTCCCGTGCCAATATCATAATATGAAAAAGATCGTACTGCTGCTCTCGCTGTTTGCCCTGGCTTTCGCTTCTTGTGAAAAAGTGGATAAGCTCACCCAGTTTACCATCAACGACCAGTTTGAAACAACCATACCCGCAGGCATAGCCGCACTTTCTCCCCGCGACCTCAATACTCCGCCTGTTACTTCCGTGGCCGATAAGGAACTCACCATGAACAACTCACGTATCGATATGATCGAATCCGTGAAACTGCAGGAACTGAAACTGGTGATCTTTGAACCCACCGGCCGCACTTTCGATTTCCTGAAAGACATTGAAATCTTTATCGCTGCCGAAGGGCTGGACGAAAAACGAATAGCTTATTCCCTGAACATGGCCGACGATGTTACCAATACCATCCGCCTGAGCCTCGACAATGTGGAGCTGGAACAATACCTTAAAAAAGGTACCTATACCATCCGCATGCGCGTTACCACGGATAAGATCATCAACCAGGATATCAAAGTGCGAACCACCGCTAAATATTTCATTGACGCCAAAGTGCTGGGTCTCTGATGCCGCTTTTTGAAATTTGCTTTTGTTGACATTTTTCATTAATTTTACGACAAATGTCAACCATGTCAAAATCAGGTACCGCTTCCGCCCGCAGTAAAAAAGCGGTTTCCGCTGCTGCTGCCGGCCAGGGCTCCCGCAGTTCTAAGCAGGAAGCCCCCCTCCTCCAGGAGCCTTTTGCAGGCTATGCGGTTCCCGAGGGTAAATCACCCTTTGACACCATCGCCATGATCCGCAAAGGCCTGAGAAGAAGCCGCCTGGATGAGCTCATGGATATTTCCGGGTTCTCCTTAGACGAGATGGCCGCCATCCTGCACACTTCTTCGCGTACCCTTCAACGGTATACCGGCAACCACCTCATGAATGCCGACCAAAGCGAAAGGGTCTATGAACTTTTTCTCCTCTATGACCGGGGTGCTAAACTGTTTGGCCGTGCTGACAGCTTCCGGTCCTGGATGGGCAACTCCCTGGTGAGCCTTGGTGGCCTCCGCCCCCGTGATCTCCTGGATACCTCCATAGGCATCAACATCCTTTTGGATGAGCTGGGTAAAATTGAACACGGTATTCCCGCCTGATGACCGGCTACCGACTTACCAAATGCGCGTGGGTGCGTGACCTTTCGGGTTACGGCGCCAAGCAATACGGCGGCCGCTGGAACAGCAAAGGCATTCCCCTGCTGTACCTGGCTTCTTCCCGCGCACTGGCTGTCCTGGAAAACCTGGCCCATCTCGGCAAAACACTGCCCATAGTTGACTTTTGCATGGCTACCGTTGAACTGCCCGGGCTTACGGACCTTCCGGTTCACACCGTTGCTGCCAGCCAGCTTCCGGAAGGCTGGAACACCGACCCCTCGTTTACGCATACCCGTCACCTGGGTGACCATTTCATCGGGCAGGCGGAATCCCTCATTCTGCGCGTACCTTCTGTGATCGTTCCCGACGAATATAACTTCCTGGTCAATGTGTTGCACCCCGATATGAAAAAAGTCAGCATCTCCTCCGTGAACCCTTACCATTTTG
>CBFGLD010000345.1:0-2755 GCA_965649495.1 uncultured Flavihumibacter sp.
CTTCCGGAGTCAGCGCGACCCCGCGCCCCGCATGGCGGGCGCGGCGACCGGACCGATGGTGTTCATCGCCAGCAACTGGAGCGAGGGATCCGCGGCGGCAGTGCGGGTCTTCAGCAACTGCGCATAATGGTAGTCGGAAGGAAAAAGTCCCAGCTCCTTCGACTGGCTGACCAGGTAAAAAAGGGAGTCGCCCGCGGCCAGCCAGCGGTTGCCTTCGCTCCAAAATGGATGGTAGTTATTTTCCTGGTACAATCCGCTGAGCAGGGAAACATCCGAAAGGCGGATCGTATCATTGATTTTTCCGTCGTTACCGGTGGCATAGCGAATAAGTTCCTGCAATTGCTCATGCGCTTTCAGCTGCACTTCCTCGGGCTTGTCAGCGATGACCACTTCTGCAGGGGGCTTGTCAGGGATGCTATCACCGCAGGATTGCAGCAGTAAAATTCCAAGCAGGAGAAAAATGAACGGTTTAGTCATGTAAGCGGATTCTTTAAGGATACAGATTCAGGCATCCAAAATAGTATATTTTTTTAGATGAAGAAGAGCACCCGATGGTTGGCTGCCAATTAAACGAGAGCAGATACCAGAAACGAAAAAGCCGGATCTTTCTTATAAAAGATCCGGCTGCTGCCATAAATTATTGTTTAGTGGATTAGGTATTCGGCGCCTATGACGGCTTCCAGGTTGATGGGACCATAAATATGGGGAAAGGTATCCCGGGAGACAGGCGACCATTCATAGATCAGCTGGCTTTTGAGCAGGGCGGGGTCAATGACCAGCTTTACCAGTCCGGACTGGCCGGTGAAATAGCGTTCCAGCACCCCGGCCACCTGGTGAGCTTCGGAAGCATGAATGAAACCTTCTGTGGCCAGCGTGCCCGCCACAAATGCTCCCTTGCTCAGCGCCTCTTCCCATTCCCTACGGGTGGTAATGTGGTAGATTCTGCTCATGGACTGGGAAAACTTATTGGGTGGAGACCCGCGCGATCTTACCGGCTTGCAGCATCAGGTCGGCCAGCACCAGTGCCGTGACGGCTTCCAGCACTACCGGTACGCGCAGGGCGATACAGAGGTCGTGGCGTCCTTTAACGGAGAAGCTTTCCTGCTGACCGGTTTCCCAATTAAGGGTCTGTTGCTCCTTGGGAGTGGAGGAGGTAGGTTTGATGGCGATCCGGAAAACGAAAGGGTTGCCGTTGGTAATGCCGCCCACTACCCCACCGGCATGGTTGGTGCGGGTATGCCCGGACGGGTCGGTAATGGCATCGTTGTGTTCGGCACCGAACATACGGGCCGCGGCAAAGCCGGTACCAAATTCTATTCCCCTGACAGCAGGAATGGCGAATACGGCATGGCTAACCAGGGATTCCACTGAATCAAAAAAGGGCTCCCCGAGTCCGGCAGGCAATCCATCGACGCGACACTCCACAATGCCACCGACGGAATCTTTGGCTTCGATGGCTTTCTGGAGGCCGGCATCGGGATCTTGTTCCCCCCCGATCTCGAGAATGGTGGCATGAATGGAAATGCCCTGCAGCATCTTTTTAGCTACTACCCCGGCAGCTACCAGGCCAACGGTCAGGCGGCCGCTGAAGTGACCGCCGCCGCGGAAATCTTCGAAGCCGCCAAATTTCTGGTGCGCCACCATATCAGCATGCCCGGGGCGGGGTATGGCGCGCTGTTTTTCGTAATCGCCCGAGCGGGTGTTCTTATTTTCAAAAAGGATGGTAAGGGGTGCACCGGTTGCCCGGTCGTTAAACAATCCGGTCTGGAACAGGGGTATATCATCCTCCTTGCGGGGGGTGGTACCTTTTTGGGTGCCACCTTTCCGGCGTTCAATGTCTGCCAGGAAATCGTCTGCTGACAGGGGTAAACCGGCCGGAACTCCGTCGAGCACCACTCCCACTGCCGGGCCGTGGGATTCCCCGACAATACTGACCCTGAATAATTTTCCGAATGCGTTCATTTGATTTGCTTTAGGTGTCTGACACATGTTCGGAGGACGTTCGGATAACATGTTCGGACGTATCCCGAACATGTGTCAGACACCTGGTTAATAAAGTTTCACCCCGGCGCCGAGGCTTGCCAGGTGTTCGTAAAATACGGGATAGGATTTATTGATGGCTTCAGCCGTTTCTATGGTGGTTTCGCCGGAAGCCCGGAGTGCGGCCACGGCACCGGCCATCGCGATGCGGTGGTCGTGGTGCGAGTGCAGTGCGGCGCCGGTGAGTCCCTGCCCGCCGTGGATGACCATCAGGTTGTCCTGGAGTTCAATGGTCAACCCCATTTTGCCAAACTCTTCCTGCAGGGTAAGGGCGCGGTTGCTTTCCTTATGCGTTAGTCGCTCCACGCCTTCTATGACGGTGGTGCCATCGCAGTACGCGGCCAGGGCAACCAGTGGCGGGAACAGGTCGGGGCAATCGGTGGCATCAAACTGAAAGGCCCTGAGGGGCATGGGCCGAAGCAAGATCTGGTCCGTTTCGATGCTGATGCCGGCGCCGCAGCTCATGAGTGCCTGGAGAATGCCCTTATCTGCCTGGGTGGAGAACACGTCGAGTCCCTTCACTACAATATCACCTGCAATGGCACCTGCCACCAATAAAAAAGCCGCCCCGCTCCAGTCGCCCTCTACCGTGTAAGTACGCGATTTATCCGGATCCACCCGAAAGCCGTTACCGCTGAAATAAAAGCTTTCATAATTACGGTTCTCTGGAACGGGCAGACCAAAGGTTCGCATAACCTCCAGGGTGAGGTCAACA
>CBFGLD010000346.1:0-2735 GCA_965649495.1 uncultured Flavihumibacter sp.
CTGAACATACCGCTTGACAGTATAAAGCCGAAACTGGATTCGCTTAAGAAGAAAGGCAAGCCTGTAATAACGGTTTGCCGGTCGGGGGCAAGGAGCAGGATAGCGGTGGGCATACTGAAACAGGCAGGTATGGAAGCCTATAACGGGGGAGCATGGATCTCCCTGAAACACAAAATCTGAAATGAAAGAAACAATACTGAAAGGCTGGACATTTATGCGGTGGCTTAGGTTAGGGATCGGAGTATATGCGCTGGTTCAGTCCACCATTGAGCACGAGCCGCTACTGGCGGTTGCGGGTGCATTCCTGCTGGTGATGGCCGTCTTTAATGTAGGCTGTTGCGGCGGCGGCGCATGCGCCACACCCTCACGCAGGACACGCGTTGATGCGGGAAAACCCGAAGATGTCAGCTTCGAGGAGATTCGATCGGATAAAAAGTAAACACAACCAATATGGCAACGTTCCAGGAAATAATACAATCCGAAAAACCAGTGTTGGTAGACTTCTTTGCGGAGTGGTGCGGCCCCTGTAAAATGATGGCCCCCATTCTGAAAGAGGTAAAGAATACCCTGGGTGATAAGGTCACCATCATTAAGGTGGATGTGGACAAGAACCCACAGGCCGCTCAGCAATATGGCATACAGGGGGTACCAACACTGATGGTTTTCCGGGATGGACAGGTGAAGTGGCGCCAAAGCGGCGTTGTTCCTGCCAAACAACTGGAACAGGTCCTGAATAAACTTTAAACTACAATCAAACACTATGACCTTCATTGAATGGATCAAACAACCCTGGCCATGGTACGTGGCAGGTCCGCTGATTGGTTTGACAGTTCCCACTTTACTGATCATGGGAAACAAGTCATTCGGCATTTCATCTTCCCTGCGCCATGTTTGCGCCGCCTGTTTCCCGGGAAAGATTCCTTTTTTTCATTACGACTGGAAAAAGGAATTGTGGAATATGTTTTTTGTATTGGGGATCTTCTTCGGAGGGGTGATCGCAGCAGCTTTGCTCCTGAACCCAGAGCCCATTCAGGTGCACCAGAACCTGGCCACCGAATTATCGGGGTACGGTATTACTGATTATACCGGCCTGGTACCGAAAGATGTATTCAGCTGGCCGCAGCTTTTTACGGCACGGGGCATTATCATGATGGTAATGGGTGGTTTCCTGGTTGGATTCGGAACCCGTTATGCCGGCGGATGTACTTCCGGACATGCCATTATGGGTATCAGCAACCTGCAGATGCCTTCTGTTATTGCAACCTGTTGTTTCATGGTGGGAGGTTTTATCATGGCCAACCTCATCCTGCCTTTTATTCTGTCACTTTAAACCTGGAAAATCAAATGTCAACCAATACATCAATCACAGAACCCAAGACTCCCAATACGGATTTTGAGGTTCGTTCCCTGGATACCATGTGCGTGAACGTTACCGAAAGGCATGAGCCCTGGTATTCCAATATCAAATACATGATCGTGGGGATACTCTTTGGGATCGTATTTGTAAAATCCGAAGTCATTTCCTGGTTCCGTATCCAGGAAATGTTCAGGCTGCAAAGTTTTCATATGTACGGCATCATCGGATCGGCAGTAGTGGTGGGAATGATATCGGTTTTCCTGATCAAGAAGTTCAATATCAAAACCATTCACGGAGAGAAGATCGAGTTCCATGATAAAAAATTCAACAAAGGCCAGATCTATGGTGGACTTACTTTCGGCTTTGGCTGGGCCATAACCGGTGCTTGTCCCGGACCGTTGTTTGCGCAGATCGGTACCGGTGCCACGGTGATCGTAGTTACTTTGCTGAGTGCCATTGCAGGTACATGGGTCTACGGAAAGTTCCGTGAAAAACTGCCCCATTAAAGCAAAGTATCCTTTATATGGTAAAATATTATATATTACCCTTGGGTTTTATTTACCTTAAAAATCCGCGCCCTTACCAGGTCTAAGTAAATAATTTATGGGGACGGTATGGGGATGGTATGGGGACCGTATGGGGACCGTGCATAGAGAAAGTAAAAGGATGGTCAGCTTCTCCAGATGCTGCTCAAGGTAGTTTTTGAGGCATATTCTTCGATACCATATTGAAAAGAAGGCTGACCTTTATGGTCAGCCTTTTTGTTTGGAGGGCATCGAGGCAAATTAAAACTGATAATAATCAGGGTCAAGATCATGCGGGAAAGTGATACTTGTCACGATGGTGCTTTTGGCCCGTAACTATCTTTAACACATAAAATTAATTGATATGTCTCAGCATCACCAGATTCTTATCATCGGCGGCGGAAATGCCGGTATATCCGTTGCTGCCCAACTGCTGCGCAAACGTTCCCGCCTGGAGATCGCCATTATTGAACCTTCCGATAAACATTATTATCAGCCCGCATGGACCCTGGTTGGCGGGGGTGTTTTCAATATACATGATACCATCCGCTCGGAAGCCTCTGTGATCCCGAAAGGAGTGCAGTGGATCAAAGATGCGGCCGATACTTTTCAGCCGGAACAAAACCAGGTCACTACTAAAAGTGGTGCAGTATACACATACGACTACCTGATCGTGGCACCTGGCATTCAGCTCAACTGGAAGGATGTGGATGGCCTGAAACAAACCCTGGGGCGCAACGGCGTTACCAGCAACTACTCAGTAGATTATGCCCCTTATACTTTCGAATGCCTGAAAAGCCTGAAACCCGGTCAAACGGCACTCTTTACTTCACCGGGAACTGCTGTGAAATGTG
>CBFGLD010000347.1:0-2728 GCA_965649495.1 uncultured Flavihumibacter sp.
TCACAAAGTGACATAATGGAAATGGCACCTCCCGAAATAGAATCTTTGCCGGTGAACCGGTCTGCCCCCTGCACTAAGAATAGCACCAGTGGCCGTTCATCGTTTGAAAACAACTCCGGCAATAAATCGTTCTGCCGCTTTTTTATACCGGGTTCCCTGGCTGCGCGGCTGCGCTCGTGGCCGTAGCGCATCCATCGATAGGTTTGCCGGATGAACCGGGGAGATATATTTCCTAATACTTTTTTCATTGTTTCATCGCTCTTGCGGGAACACCGGCCACCACCTCACCCTGCTCCAGGTTTCGGGTCACCACTGCACCGGCTCCAACTGTAACGTTATTTCCAACCTGAACTCCCGGTAAAATAATCGCGCCACTGCCAATGCTGACACAGTCGCCCAACTTTACCTTTCCGAGAATACGGCACCCGGGCGATAGTTCGCAAAAGGCACCAATTACACAATCATGATGGACAGAAGTGTTCACATGAACCAGGGTACCATCTCCAATAGTAACATGATTGGTAATGACACCCCCCGCCATTATATTCAAACCCCTTCCCAATTGATTGGCTGCGCCTACCCTGGCATATGAAGAAATCAGGCTATAAGGCTCAAAACCCGCAGCCAGGAACCGATCGAACATAATTTTACGGGAGGAAGGCAATCCAACCCCTACAATAAACCGGTTATCCTCCTTTTTCAACACATTTGCCGGCTCCATAGCTGGAATGATCTTTTGTCCGAACAGGGAATCGGGCGCATGAACGGTATCATCAAAAAAATATACCGGACCAGTGAAGCTGCTCCAGAGTAGTTCATTATATAATTCTTTAGCATGTCCGCCTGCTCCGAGTATGATCATATCAATATTTTAGAATGTCCCCAATGATGGAACAAATGCGCCGGATATTCTCTTTCGACAAATCGTGATACAAGGGCAAACATAATACCCGTGCTGCCACCGATTCTGCCGCGTCCATAGTGCCGCTATTCACATAATGCAGTGTATTCAACGCCGGGTAGAAATATCTTCTTGGATAAATATAAGCAGCGTTCAGTGCATCCCTGACCGCCAGCAATTGTTTCTCGGATTCAAAAACCACCGGGTAATACGCGTAATTATAACTCGTGTCCGGTGTTATGGAAGGACGTTGCAATTTGATATTTTGCTCCGCCAGGCAGCTATCGTAATAAAGGGAGAGCTGTTTCCTGGTGTCCAGGATTTCAGTAATATAGGGATAGACACATAAACCCATGGCCGCATGAAATTCAGAACTCTTTCCATTGATGCCCATCCCCCAAAAATCTTCCTGTCCTTTGTGTCCAAAATTGCGCATATACCCGATTTTATGGGCAACGTCATCATTGTTGGTCATGATGGCCCCACCCTCAACGGTATGGAACAGTTTTGTAGCGTGGAAGCTGAGGGTGGATATATCCCCGAAATTCATGACGCCCCTTCCCCTGTGCGCTACTCCAAAAGCATGTGCCGCATCATAAATGACCTTTAACTGGTGTTTGGCAGCAATGGCTTCGATAGCCTGGGTGTCACAGGGAATTCCATACACATGAGTAGCCAGGATACCTGTAGTCTTGTCCGTTATGGCCGCCTCAATTTTAGACGCGTCGATCGTAAACGTAGCGGGATCAATATCCACAAAAACAGGCTCCGCTTGTTCCCAGACAATAGACGAAGTGGTTGCCACATAAGAAAATGGCGTGGTGATAATTTCACCTTTCAACTCTAGTGCCCGGATGGCGATCTGGATGGCAATGGTACCATTGTTCACAAAAAATAAATGCTTCACCCCCAGGTACTCTTTGAGTTTTTCTTCCAGTTCGTTTACCAGGGGCCCATGATTCGTCAGGTGCCCTCTTTCCCAAATACCTTTCAAATATTCGGTGTAGGTTTCCATTGGAGGTAAAAAGGACTTAACTACGTTTATCATTATTTATAGTTGTAAAGATTGGCTGCCTTTTCGTACAAGGCAGTTAGTTTCTCCGCAAATTTCTTTTGGCCAAATTTATCAACAACCGATTGGTGCAGTTGCTTTCTGTTCAATCCGGTTGATCGGAGAAAAAGCTCTTCCAGTCTCAGGGCAATGGTTTCGGCATCTTTCAGGGGCACGATAAAGCCATTTTCACCCTCTTCGATTATATCCCTTACACCACCATTGTCTGCAGCAATAACAGGGATACCACATCCAATAGCTTCAGCAACCGCAACCCCAAAGGTTTCATATAAACTGGTGGAGATCATTACTGAGGATTCCTGGTAAATCTTGCGCATGACATCCTCCTCTGAAATATTAAAAAGGTATTCTATGGATTCCGTAAGTTGATAAACCGCAGCCATGTTTTGGATCTCCTCCAGGGTTATTCCATCTGTAAAGCCGGTCAATAGTACCAGCTTTACCTGGAAACTACGGCTATATTTCTCCTTAAAAAGCTTTAAAGCCTGCAACAGGGTGACATAATCTTTTCTTGCGCTGAGGCTACCCACGTTTACTATGGTAAAGAGGCCCGAGCTTCCGGACCCCGAATCAGCCGGGTAAAAGGAGTTTTCATTTAAAAGATTTCCCAGTACAAATGCATCCGGGATGAATTGATTCCGAATATACAGATCCCTTTCATACCGGCTTACAACACTGAAACAGGTGGCCTGGGCGGTGAGGAATCGGTAACTCTCCAGTGTGGCAGCATCCAAACGGGAAACTACCAGGGGAGT
>CBFGLD010000348.1:0-2697 GCA_965649495.1 uncultured Flavihumibacter sp.
GCTTAGGTGTCTGACACATGTTCGTGATACGATCGAACATATGTCCTAACATCCCCCGAACATGTGTCAGACACCTAAAATATGCGCCTGGTCATTCCACAGTTGTACCAACCCGGGTTGCTTGCCGGGCTGGAAACTTCCCAGCTTGTCCTCCATGCCCAATGCTAAGGCTCCATTCAGGGTAGCCCATTCCAGCATTTGATGCAAAGGTATCTCCGGGAAACCAGCACGGAGAGACTTGATCTCTTCAAAAATATCCAATTGCTGATTCGATGCCAGGCTGTCGGTACCCAATACTATCCGGCAACTATTTTTTAGTAAAACTTCTACCGGAGGCAGGGTGCCATTGATATAAAGATTGGCGTTGGGGCATAAACAGAAAAATGTAGTCGGTTTGTGTTTACCTGGAATCGCCGGGTCAGTATTCCACAACGCATCCAGGTCGGCTTGTGAGGTATGCACATTATGAACCAGGATGAGCCTGGATGCGCGGTTCAACCATGGCAACACTGCCTGAAGGCTGGTTGTTCCCGGAGGATGAAAAAAATCAAGGTTTACTCCAAGCGTATCATAAAGCTCTCTCAAAGTGGAATTCCCCGTCAGGAAAAAATCGTTTTCAGTAATGCTCTCCTGGTTATGCATCGAGATAATATCCCCGCTGGAGTGTTCAGCCACCAGCCTGAATAATGCGGGTGAAACAGAATAGGGGGCATGTGGAACAATGGTGGTGGGGCCTGTTTGTTTCAGCTCATCCGCTAATAAAATGGATTGTTGAAACCGGGAGCTCGCATTTGTTTCAACAAATCCGCTGACTTCTATAAAATTGCGGTAATGAAGCCTGCCGTTGGCTTTTTGTGCCAGGGTGTTGGCAGTATTGCAAATATCTCCTACGGCAACTATTCCAGCCTGAATCATTTGTTCTTCCGCATTTTTGATGGCTTCCAATACCCATTCAGGGTCCTGGTGGCGTTGAGTCATAACTGCAAGCAGGAAGGGAACCATCCCTATACCAGGGGGAACAACCCCTTTCAGGTGACTGAGTTCTAAATGGCAATGACAATTTATAAATCCGGGTGAAAGTATACCGGGCACCCGGCGGATATCCTCCCCAGCCTCTGCTTCGGGAACAATCGCCTCAATTTTGCCCGATTTTTTGGTAATGAGCACAGAGTCCTTTTCGGCAAATCCCGAACCTGTAAAAAGTGCATCTGCCTGGAATTTATGATAACTCATTAATAGGATGTAATTATTCGGAAAGCGGTAGTGCCGGCACTAATTTAAACCGGAATCTGGCAAACTAGGTTTAATTTTGCCGTCCTTTCTAAAAGGACCTTTAAATACAGGTAATATGTTAGACAAACTGGAGGCGATAAAGGCAAGGTTTGATGATCTGGGGGTGGCCCTGACAAACCCGGAAATTGTAAGTGACAATAAAAAATTCGGGGCACTGAGTAAAGAGTACCGTAACCTGGAGAAGATCGTGAAAGCGTATGAAGCGTATAAAACAGTATTGTCCGACCTGGAAATGTACCGGGAAGCCCTGAAAGGCGATGATGAAGAATTACGAGAACTGGCCAAAGAGGAAGTGCCCCTCCTGGAGGAAAAAGAAACGACACTGGAATCCGCCATCCGGCAAATGCTTATTCCTAAAGATCCCCAGGATGAAAAGAACGCCATCCTGGAAATCCGTGCCGGTACCGGAGGTGATGAAGCTTCTCTATTTGCAGGTGATTTACTGGATATGTATTTGCGCTATTGTAATTTCAAAGGATGGAAAACTGCCATACTCAGTGAAAACGAAGGAACCGTTGGAGGGTATAAAGAGGTAAATGTGGAAGTAATTGGGGATGATGTGTATGGTACTCTGAAATTTGAAAGCGGAGTTCATCGGGTGCAACGTGTGCCGGCAACAGAAGCGAGTGGTAGGGTGCATACCTCTGCGGCAACTGTTGCGGTAATGCCTGAAGCGGAGGAAGTGGATGTGGAAGTAAAAGATGCCGATGTAAAGATGGAAACTGCCCGGAGTGGGGGGGCTGGTGGCCAAAATGTCAATAAGGTGGAAACTAAGGTTATGCTTACCCATCTCCCAACCGGAACCGTAGTCATCTGCCAGACCGAAAGGACACAGTTGGCCAACAGGGAAAAAGCCATGCAAATGCTCCGCACCAAATTGTATGAAGAACAGGTCCGGAAACAGGAAGAAGAAATTAGCCGGCATAGGAAAAGCCTGGTTAGCAGCGGCGACAGAAGTGCTAAAATCCGTACGTATAATTATCCACAGGGCAGGGTTACCGATCACCGCATCAATTATACCTCCTATAACCTCGACGCGGTTTTGAATGGTGAAATCCAGGAGTTTATTGATCAACTTCAGTTTGCGGAAAATGCTGCTAAAATGACATCAGCATCCTGATAACCAACACACTTTATTTTTACCAATAGAGGGACCTGAAAAATTTCTGGTCCCTTTTTATTTTATATGGTAAAATTTACAGGAGTTATTGAATAATATTTTATTATATGACTTTAATGTTGTAAATTAATAGGGCAAACTTCTGGATTTTTTTCCCTGATGTTTTCAGCTGGTTATTTTTCCATTGTCCAGAAAAGCCGTGGGTTTCAGCTGTTAATGTTTTATGAAATCACACTTTCTTTGATTCAGAAAGCCCAAACTTGTAGTTACTTTGTGTCGTGGTA
>CBFGLD010000349.1:0-2695 GCA_965649495.1 uncultured Flavihumibacter sp.
CTTCGGAAGCGGCAGATGCGGATCCTGCAGAGGGGGATGCGGCAGATGTGGAAGTGGTGCCAGCTGCGGAGGCAAGCGGATTTCGGAAGAGGTCGGTCTGCACACCCTGTGATGCTGCGGGGGCGGTGAGGATCTCTTCACCCAGAATTCGTTTAGCCACGGTGCGGAATTCCAGTTCGGTGAAGACCTCTTTCAGGGCATCACGGTTCCAGTCTTTGAGCCGGAAGTCCTCTTCGTGGAAGGTAACCGGAACTGTAGTAATGATGGTAGCCAGTTTCTTGGATATCAGCGCTGACTCCTTACCGTTACGAACCTTTTCTCCGAGAGCACCTTTAATATTATCGGCGTTGGCGATCACATTTTCGAGGGTGCCGAATTCGGCCAATAATTTGGCAGCGGTCTTTTCGCCGACACCCGGAATACCGGGAATATTATCGACGGCATCGCCCATGAGTCCCAGTACATCCACTACCTGCTCCACCGATTTGATGTTCCATTTGGCGCAGACTTCAGCGGGTCCCATGATCTCAATATCACCGCCCTGGTAACCGGGTTTATAGATTTTTATTTTATCGCTGACCAGTTGACCATAGTCCTTGTCGGGGGTTACCATAAACACTTCGTAACCCGCTGCTGCGGCCTGTTTGCTGAGGGTACCCACCACATCGTCGGCCTCGTAGCCGTCGAGTTCAATACAGGGGATATTAAAACCCTTGATGATCCTTTTGATGTCGGGGATGGCGATCAGCAGGTCTTCGGGAGCTTCCTGGCGGTTAGCCTTATAATCGGTGAAATCCGTATGGCGTTCGGTGGGGGCCTGTGTATCAAAACAAACGGCCATATGGGAGGGGTGGCGATTATTAATTAATTCCAGGAGGGCGTTGGTAAAACCAAATTGAGCATTGGTGTTCTTACCCTGGGAGGTGATCCGTGGGCTACGGATCAGGGCGTAATAAGCCCTGAAAATCAATGCCATAGCGTCAAGGAGAAATAAACGTTTGTCCATAGTTGCAAAGATAATGCCCCGTGTCAGCCAGAAGTACAGAAGGGAGCATTAACATTTCCCTAAGACTGTACTGGCACGGTGCTTGGATAAAAGAAAAAGTGATCAGTATATCTCGATAACAAGGATCAATATTCTAACAATAAAATCAGAGTTTATGAAAAAAATGCAGGTAACGGCATTAGCACTGGGCGTGATAGCCGCAGGATTATTTGCTTTCCGGGATATGAACACCGGTTCCATAAAAGGTTCGGTTACTCCCGCCGAGAACGTTGTAAATGTGTGGGCACTTTCCAGCACCGATACGGTACGTAGCACCATGGAGAATGGGGTTTTTGAGGTTTCCAATCTGAAGCCAGGCGATTACAAGCTGGTGATAGAAGCAAAGCTTCCTTACAGTCACCAGATCAAGGACAGCATCAGTGTGATGGACAACCAGCCCACCGATGTAGGCACTATTGCGCTGATGGAAAGAAAGTTTTTCCCCCGGGATTCTGTTATGGGGCAGCCCGTACAGGATTCACTGCAGCGGCAGCCGGTAAAGGACAGTACGATGCAGCAGCCTGCTAAGGATACTACCGCCCAGAAGTCTGGCCAATGAGCCTGGCCAAAAGTGTCTGGCCAATAAGCCTGTTTCATTAACCCGCTCAACAGTCCTGTACAATAAGCCTGTACAATAACAGTGGCTGAAGTGGCTGCGCGGAGCGGCAGTAATTACGGAGCGGCCGTCGTTTAAAAAATCCGGAACCCAAAAAAACTTTCACAACCTCAAAAAGAGAAAACCATGAAGAAGATGAAACTATCAGTATTAGCGTTAGGAGTATTTACCGCCAGCCTGTTGGCATTCAAGGATACCGAGACGGGGTCCATCAAGGGAAGTGTAAACCCGGCTGACGGAGCTACCAAGGCCTGGGCGCTTTCTGCGACCGATACGGCCAAGTCGGATATCCTGAATGGAGCGTTTGAAATTGCCAACCTGAAACCCGGCGATTACCGCCTGATCATTGAGGCAAAGGCTCCGTATAAGAACCAGGCGATCGAGGTGGTAAGTGTGAAGGATGCACAGCCTACGGATGTGGGAGTGATCACCCTGGAGAAATAATTGATCCCATGGTACCCCATTAAAAACGGTCCAACTCCAAAGGGCGGCGAAATCAGTTTCGTCGCCCTTTTCTATTTTTTTGTCGCCCTTTTCTATTACTGCAGGATTGCAGCAGGATTCAATTTTAGCAAGACAAAAATGTTGGGTTGATACAAAACGACGAAAAGGAGTGTATCGTACCAAAATATGCCGCTGCGATGCTCCAAAAGTGTAAACCGGCCTCAAAATGAGCTTCCCGTCCCAAATAAGTTATAAATATTTTATTTGTTGATCCGAGTAAATTAAAATCTTTCTTTTCTAATTACCCGGAACATTTGGAGCAGGTAAAGCTTATATCATCAGGGTGTGGATGCATTCGGTGAGCGAGCAAGCCTGGATGCCGGAAGGTAGCCGGATCGTTTTAGAGCCCTGGTATATGATCCTGTTCCTGCGGGTACCCAGGTCATTTATGGATTGAAGAAAACCCTTGCTGGCAAAGGGTTCTGTGCTGTTGGTAATATCGATGCACCAGATCGGTTTTTTACCTTTCACCAGTACCAGGCTGGCGGCGGCGCCGTGTTGGGTACAGTAGAAGAAGGCCTGGAGTTCAC
>CBFGLD010000350.1:0-2673 GCA_965649495.1 uncultured Flavihumibacter sp.
CAACAAGGGGTATCGACTGGGTTTCTGAATTTACCACCCAGCTTGGTATGAGTGCGCAGTCGCTGAATTATTCAGCCCTTCGTTCGGATATGACCCTGTACACCAGCGTACGGAGAAACCCCCGCGTGGTGGGTGTGCTGCGGATGGGCGCAGGTAAGATACTGTCCGATAATTACGAGTTCTTCCAGGCCATGTCCTTAGGAGCGCATAACTATCTCCGTGGTTACCGGAAAAACCGGTTCGCCGGCGATGGCTACTTCCAGGGCGGAATGGAAATGCGGGTAAGGGTGGCTAATGTGAAATCATACCTGCTGCCGGGTACACTCGGGCTGATCGGATTTTCCGAGATTGGCCGGGTATGGTACAACGGGGAACAATCCAAAAGATGGCACCTGTCCTATGGAGGCGGACTTTATTTCCTTCCGTTTGATATGATCATGGTAAGTGCGTTAGTTGGACTTTCCAAAGAAGACCTCATGTTTAACATGTCGATCGGAACCAAACTTAATTTCACGTTTTAATATGCAATACAACCAGATCACCGAGAATGTACAGAAATACGTGACCAATCTGTACGAAACACATAAAGAAGCGGCCCTTTATTACCATAACCTGCACCATGCCGCCACAGTTGCCCATTATGCCGGGGAAATCGCCGATCATTACGAACTGGGAGAGCGGGAGAGATGTATTCTGCTCTGTGCTGCCTGGTTCCATGACACCGGGTACCTGTTGACCAAACCCGAGCACCACGAAGAAAAAAGCGTTGAACTGCTGCGCAACTATTTCAGTGAATACCAGGAATCGGATGAGGCTTTCCAGCAACTGGTCAATGAAATGGCCGATTGTATCCTGGCAACCAAGGTTCCCCGGCACCCCACCAACCTGGTGCAGGAAATACTTTGTGATGCCGACATGTATGAATTATCCAATCAAAAGTTTTTTGAGAATAACAGCAACCTCAAAAAAGAGATGCGCAAAACCCACGGCATCGAGGCCAAGGGCTGGAAAAAAAATACCCTCAAGTTCCTGCACGACCATTATTACTTCACCAAATACGGGCAGGAATTACTGGACCCGGGAGTACGCGAAAATATGCGGTTATATTCGGGTGAAATGGATGGCAAAGGAGACAAGCAACTGGCATCCATTCCCGCTTCGGAAAAACATGCCAAGAAACCCAAATATTCCTTTGTGCCGGGAAAAGAACCCCAGCAAAAAGGAGACGCCGATAAAACATCCCTGTCATTCATCAATAAGGGGATCCAGACCATGCTGCGCCTGACCTCTGAAAATCATATGGAACTGAGTGCCCTGGCCGACGGTAAAGCCAATATCCTCATATCGGTGAATGCCATCATCATTTCCATCATACTTTCCGTGCTGTTGCGGCGCCTGGAAGTAGATCCGCACCTGACCATCCCCACGCTGATATTCCTGGCTTCATCCCTTACCACCATCATTGTGGCCATCCTGAGTACGCGGCCTAAAATGAGTACGGGAAATATCATTAAGGAAGATGTACTCGGTAAGAAAACCAACCTGCTCTTCTTCGGCAATTTTTACCGGTCGTCTCACGAAGATTATAAATGGGCGATGAGTGTGATGATGAAAGACCCCAATTACCTTTATGGTTCAGTGGTGGATGATATCTATTACCTTGGGGTGATACTGGGAAGAAAATACCGGCTGATACGACTTGCCTATAATGTGTTCATGATTGGAATTGTGGTATCGGTGATCGCTTTCATCATTGCTATTATGTGGAAACAACAGGCGGGTGATACCTCCGCCAATACCCCCCAATTCCCTTTATAATCATCGTATGAAATATTTTGGAAGAGATGAAAGCTGGCTGGGTTTCAACGAAAGGGTCCTGAACGAAGCAACCAATACCAGGTTACCGGTCTATGAAAGGATAAAGTTCCTGTCGATTTATTCCTCCAACCTCGACGAATTTTTTAGTGTACGCTATCCCGTTATTATGGCGGCCAAAAAAGTAACGGGGGAAGCCTACGTGCAAGGTTTATATGAACGCATCCGCAACCAGTTGGAAACCTACGGCACCATTTTGCAGCAACAACTGCTTCCCGCTCTTCGGGATGCCGGTATCCATCTCTATTACAAGGAGCCTTTTGCAGCGGAACACCTTTCCGTTATCCGGGAAAAGTTCTATACGTCGATCCTTTCTTTCCTGCGACCCATTTTCCTCTATAACGGAGATGCCAGCCGTTTCACCCCGGATAACGACCAGCTCTACCTGATTGCCGACCTGGAGTCGGAATCGGATGGGGGCCGGCACCTGGCGGTCGTTAACATACCTTCCCGCGAAACATCCCGGTTCATTGAATTGCCACAGGCTGGTGCGGATTCCATGCAATCCATTGCCTTCCTGGATGATATCATCCGGGAGAACCTGTACTGCCTGTTTCCCGGCAATAAGGTGCATGGAGCCTATAGTTTCAAACTAACCCGAAATGCCGACCTGGAACTGGAACGCCGCCTCGGTACGATCGAGGAGGTGAATTTCGACGAGGGCGGCCGGTTTGCCATGCATCCCGACATCAAGGATGAATATGGCATCACCGATGCGGTCTTCTTCTATGGCGTCGGCCGCTATATCCAGATCTGGAAGCCGGAAACGCTGGCGGACAGCAAGGATCGCCCCGAGCT
>CBFGLD010000351.1:0-2664 GCA_965649495.1 uncultured Flavihumibacter sp.
GCCGCCTGTTCGATGACACCCGGAAACTGCTCGAGGCTCACCAGCAACGCCCTCTCCAGCGGCAGCAGGGCTCCCGAAACCAGCGCATCATCATCCGGCGTTTCCTTCCGCAGGATGGACTTGATCCTGGCATGCGTGTACTGTATGAACGGTCCCGTATAACCGTGAATATCAATGGACTCCTCCGGGTTGAAGATCATTTTCTTTTTGGGATCCACCCGCAGCAGGTAAAATTTCAATGCGCCCAGCGCGATGGTATCATATAATTCCTTCAGTTCCCCGTCACTGAAATCGTCTACCTTTCCCAACTCCCGCGTGTGCTGCTCCGCTATGGTTACCATCTCGGTCACCAGGTCATCGGCATCCACTACCGTACCTTCGCGGCTCTTCATTTTGCCGGTGGGCAATTCCACCATCCCGTAAGACAGGTGGTAGATCCCAGCCGCATTCGGCAGCCCCAACTTTTCGGCGATCAGCTTCAGCACCTTAAAATGGTAATTCTGCTCATCGCCTACCACGTAAATGCTCTGGTTGATCTTATACTCTTCGTATTTCTGCTGCGCCAGCCCGATATCCTGGGTCATATACACCGAAGTGCCATCACGGCGCTGCACCAGTTTTTCATCCAGGCCGTCTGCCGTCAGGTCGATCCACACACTGCCGTCCTCTTTGCGGAAGAAAACACCTTTTGCCAGCCCTTCCCGGACAGTCTCCTTTCCCAACAGGTAGGTATTGCTTTCATAATATACCACATCGAAATCACTGCCGATCCGCTCATAGGTTTGGTCGAAACCCTCGTACACCCAGCCATTCATGAGTTTCCAGAGATCGAGGGTCTCTTCCCGGCCCGCTTCCCAGTCCACCAGCATCTGCTGCGCCTCTTTCATAATAGGGGCCTCTTTCTCCGCCTGCTCACGACTCATACCACCGGCCACCAGTTCCTCCACCTCGGCCTTATATGCATCATTGAACCTGACATAGTAATGGCCTACAAAATGGTCGCCCTTCATACCCGCCAGCCCGGGGGTTTCCCCATTGCTGAACCGCTTCCAGGCGATCATGCTCTTACAAATATGAATGCCCCGGTCGTTAACGATACAACTCTTGATCACTTCGTGGCCGCTGGCCTTCAGAATGGCCGCAATACTCCACCCCAGGAAATTGTTCCGCAGATGTCCCAGGTGCAGGGGCTTATTGGTATTGGGGGAAGAATATTCCACCATCACCCGCGAACCCGTAGGCGCTGCCAGTCCAAATGACTCATTCTGATAGTGTTCCTGAAGCAGGGTGGTCCAGTAGCTATCGGCTACCACCAGGTTCAGGAACCCCTTTATGACATTATATGAAGTGAAGAATCCGTTACTGCCGGCCACCAGGTGATCGCCCAGCTGCTTGCCGAGCGCTTCAGGCGCCAGTTTCAGTGGTTTGGTGAGTCCAAATAACACCACGGTATAATCGCCCTCAAATTCCGGTTTGGTCTGGTTGATCTGGAAAGCGCCGGGGTCCGTCACTTGCGGGTAAAGCTCTGCAATTGCGCCTGCAACAATGGATTGTATCTGTTGTGTAATAGCCATGCGGCAAATATAGGACCCTCAACCGTATATTTGTCCCCATGCCCAATTGGTTTGTGAGCACCCTGAGCGCTGTCATCGATTTTTTTTACCCGCCTTTCCGGCGGTTCATTCCATTGCAAACCTTCCGCTACATCGCTTGCGGAGGCGGTAATACGGTGCTGGACATCCTGATCTATTTTGTTTCTTACAATTTCATCCTGCAAAAGCAGGTGGTACACCTGGGAGGCATTGCCATCAGCGCACCTATCATGGCCTTTTTCATGGCCTTCGCCGTTAGCTTCCCCCTCGGCTTTTACCTCAACCGAACCATCGTGTTCCACGACTCCAACCTGCGCGGCAGGGTACAGCTCTTCCGCTACCTGCTGCTGGTACTGGTCAATATCCTGCTCAACTACACCTTCATCAAACTGTTTGTGGAAAGTTTCGGCATCTATCCCACCATGGCCAAGATCCTTACCACCGCTATCGTAGTGACCTTCAGCTACCTGGCACAACGCAATTATACTTTCCGGAAAAGACTGGACTGACAGGGTAATTTGTCAGTTTGTACCGGTCTCACCTGTCATTTCTGCCATTTTTGCACCAATTTTCCCGGTTGGCATATCAATTGACAATCAAAAGGGTAAACCATTCTTAAAAGGAAAAATAAACATATGGGAAAGATTATTGGTATTGACCTGGGAACTACCAACAGTTGCGTATCCGTGATGGAGGGCAATGAGCCTGTTGTGATCGCCAACGATGAAGGGCGCCGCACTACGCCATCAGTGGTAGCCTTCCTGAAAAACGGAGAACGTAAGGTAGGTGACCCGGCCAAACGCCAGGCGATCACCAACCCGCATAACACGATCACTTCGGTGAAGCGCTTCATGGGCCGCCGGTTCGATGAAGTAACTGAAGAGATCAGCCATTGGAGCTATAAAGTAACAAAGGGGGATAACAATACCGTTCGTATTGACATCGACGGCCGCTTGTACACTCCCCAGGAGATCAGCGCCATGGTACTGCAGAAAATGAAAAAGACTGCCGAAGACTACCTGGGACAGGAAGTGTCCGAAGCGGTGATCACCGTACCGGCCTACTTCAACGA
>CBFGLD010000352.1:0-2649 GCA_965649495.1 uncultured Flavihumibacter sp.
ACCTCCACGGCCCCCCCCGCCCCTCCTGCCGATAAAGAGAACAAGGATCACTACCATAAGAATTATGAGTCCGATAGGAATTCCACCCTCACCGCCACGATCACGGTAACCGGCCGGAGCTTTGTATTCACCGGCAGCAGCCCTTATAAGGGCTGAAGTTGCTTCATCAATGGCCCGGTAATAATTTCCAGCCTGCAGATTGGGAATCATTTCCCTTTCCACAATCTGCTTTGCAGTAATATCGGGAATGGCACCTTCCAGTCCATAACCGGGTGCAATAAAAACTTTTCGCTTTTCTCCTTCTCCCTGCCCTGTGGAGATGAGTATGATAATGCCATTATTGAATTCGGCTCCGCCAACACCCCAGTTGCGGCCCAGTTCTGTGGCATAATCCACGGGCTCCAGTCCATTGAGTGTGGGAACTATCACCACGGCGATCTGGTTACTGGTGGTATCATCATAAGCAACCAGTTTGGATTCCAGGCTGGCAGCCTGGTCAGCTGTTAATAACCCGGCCGCATCATTCACCAGCCGCGGCGGATCCGGCCGGGGCAGCACGCGCTGTGCGGCCAGCGGCAAACTGGCCAGGAGTATCAGCAATAATATCAGCGTCCGCTTCATTTGTATCATCTGCAGGCCCTTAATGCCCGAATATAATATCATCAGGCAATTCATTTTTATCGGTAGTAGGTTTATAGGGGAAATGTGCCTGTAAAACATTTCCGATATCCCGTATGAGCAACAACAGACCTTCGGCATATGCATTACTCCGGAAATGCCCCAGGAGTTGTACCACTTCGGTTCTCCAGAAATCCGGCCCTGCCACTTTATGAATACCGTCATCCCCCCAAACTGCAGCCTGGTGATCTTTGGATGCTACATAAATCAAAACCGCATTACGATCCTGGGTATGATCCATTTGCAGGTTCCAGAATAACTCGGCAGCCCTGTCCACCGGATTTACATACCGGCATCGACTTTCAATAAAGACCCGGATCTCCCCACTTGTTTTTGTTTCAGCGTCTCGTATTGCCTGAACAATATTGGCCGCTTCGTCATGGGTAAAGAACCGGGTCCTTTTCGTGAAGGAGAAAAATGCCATCACTTAAAATTAAAATTGTACCTGCGGAGCCCGTTCAGCACCCGGATCTGCGGTAAATCCATCTTTTACCCTGAATCCAAACATCCCAGCAAAGAGATTATTCGGGAATGTCCTGACCGTACTGTTGTATTGCTGGACCGCCGCATTGAAGTCATTCCTGGATACCTTGATCCTGTTTTCCGTACCTTCCAGCTGAGCCTGCAGGTCCCGGAAATTCTGGTTCGCTTTCAGGTCAGGATAATTTTCCGCAACAGCCAGTAACCGTCCTAATGCGGAGGTAACTCCTGCCTGGGCCTGCTGGTATTCAGCCAGCTTTTCAGGAGTAATGTTGGAAGGATCTATCTGGATGGAGGTTGCTTTTGAACGGGCTTCAATAACTTTGGTAAGCGTTTCCTGTTCAAAATTTGCTGCTCCTTTTACTGTGTTGACAAGATTGGGAATCAGGTCGGCTCTCCGCTGATAATCACTCTGCACATTATTCCATTTGTTTTTTACATTTTCATCTTCCTGTACCATGGAATTATACCTGGAACATCCGCAGCCTCCCAATAACAGTATGGCGCCAACAATAATGATAATGATTAGATTCTTTGAATTCATTACAGATAGATTTAGTGGTAATCTAAAAATACAATAATAACCAACAAAAAAACCGGGCCACCTGTTGGCGGCCCGGAAAAATTAATATTGTTTAAAACAGTCAGGATTTTACAGCTGCAATTCCTGGCAATTCCTTACCCTCAAAATACTCCAGCATCGCACCCCCACCGGTAGAAACATAACTTACTTTGTCGGTATAACCAAACTGGTTAACCGCAGCCACCGAATCTCCCCCACCTACCAGGGAAAAGGCGCCGGCTTCTGTGGCCTCTGCCACTGCATCTGCAATGGCTTTTGTTCCCGCCTGGAATTTTGGCATTTCGAATACCCCCATGGGTCCGTTCCAAAGAATGGTTTTGGAAGCTTTGATCACCTTTGAAAAATGCTCCCTGGCCTCCGGCCCGATATCCAAGCCCATCCAGCCATCTGGAATATTATCGCTGGAAGCAATATCCGTATTGGCCGCAGCATCAAACTTATCTGCAATCACTGAATCTGCAGGAAGATGGATGTTCACTCCTTTCGAAGCAGCTTTTTTCAATAACTCATTGGCCATATCCAGGCGGTCGTTTTCACAAAGCGAGTTACCGATCTTACCACCTCCCGCCTTTTTAAAAGTATAAGCCATCCCACCACCCACAATTATATCCGTCGCTCTTTCCAGCAGGTTTTCAATGATCAGTATTTTGTCTGAAACCTTTGCCCCGCCAATGATGGCAGTAAATGGTTTTCCAGCTCCATGCAATACTTTCTCGGCACTGCTAACCTCTCCTTCCATCAACAGTCCGAACATCCTTTTTTCCGCAGGAAAGAAGCGCGCTATAATAGCAGTAGAAGCATGTGCCCGATGAGCCGTCCCAAATGCATCATTTACATAAACGTCTCCCAGCCTGGCAAGCTTACCGGCAAATTCCTCCTCTCCTTTTTCCTCCTGCTTGTAAAAGCGA
>CBFGLD010000353.1:0-2646 GCA_965649495.1 uncultured Flavihumibacter sp.
GGCATGGCATTTATGCAGGGACAGCCCTACACAGAAGAGAATTATATTAAAAGGGTGAAGGCAGAGTATCCGCAGGATCACGGGGAAGTTTTGAAGCTGTATCCGCATGGTTCGGAAAAAGAGATCGAATTATCGGCCACGGCGCTGGCATCCGATCGATTCATTGCCTACAGCACCTGGAAATGGTTTGACCTGCACCGCCGGAATTCGAGCCAGCCCGTCTACCGGTACCTGTATGCGAAACTGCGCCCGCCGCTGGTAGACCAGACATTGACAACCGGATTGGCTGGTGGAACTGTGCGGAATGAGACGGGGGCAAAAGCGCCGGAGCCGGTAGGAGCGCCGCATGCCTGTGAGATCGAGTACTGCATGGGCAACCTGCACCTGGTGAAAGAGTTTGCCTGGACTGCAGAGGATTATAAAGTATCCCAGACCATGCAGCAGTATTTCGCCAATTTCATTATGACCGGAAACCCGAACGGAAAAGGATTGCCAGAGTGGCCCGCAGCGGAGCCGGCCAGTGATGCACCGGCCGTAATGGTCATCGATACGGAGTCCAAGGCAGTGAAGGCGGAGAATGATGCCCGCTATCGTTTTTTGGAGAAGAAGTATTGAGTGTACTACGTGTCTGACACATGTTCGGAGGACGTTCGGACATGTGTTCGGAGGACGTCCGGACATGTGCTTGAAACATCCAACTGGTGGGGCGCGCTTTTGTCTATTGCGAGGAAAGATGTTCGGACACATATTCGGACACATGTTCGCAAGACGTCCGGACGTCCTCCGAACATGTGTCAGACACCTATTTAAAAAGCCGGAAGATATCGAGGCCGAGGGCGTAGGCCATCAGTCCCAGCAGCAGCACCATGCCTACCATCTGGGCGTACTCCATGAATTTGTCGCTGGGCTTGCGGCCGCTGACGATCTCGAAGATGGTGAAGAGGGCATGCCCACCGTCCAGTCCGGGTATGGGAAGGATATTCATCAGGGCCAGCACCAGGCTGAAAAACGCGGTCAGGCTCCAGAACTGCATCCAGTCCCACTGCGGGGCAAACATCTTACCGATGCTGATCACGCTGCCCAGGGATTCATTGGTATTCACCTTACCGCTGAAGATCAGTTTCAGCTGCAGCCAGTACGACTCCAGGGTTTCGATGCTTTTCTTAAAGCCGGCGGGAATAGCTTCCAGGAAACCGTATTCAATTTCTTTGATCTCGAACTGGTCTTTGGGCGACTTATTATAAACCCCAATGGTTCCATTGGCAGGAACGGTAAGGTTCACCTGCTGGGTATCGGCTCCCCGCACCACCGCCAGCTGGATATCTTTTCCTTTATTGGCCTGCACCTGCTTGCGGAAATCGTGGAAGAAGGCGGTAGGTTTTCCATTGACGCTAACGATGCGGTCCTCTTTAAGAATGCCGGCACGGGCAGCTGCGCTGGTATCCGCAACGGAATCGACGCCCAGGAAGGGCACACGCATATCGATGAAGTTGATGGTCTTGAAATGGATCAGCTTGGAAGCAAAATCTTCCGGAATTGATATGGTAACGGGCTGGCCATCGCGCTCCACTTCCATGGTGCGGGCGCCTTCCAGGATCACTTTCAGGGGAATCTTGTTGAAGCGATCGATGTATTTACCATCCACTCCCAGTACTTTATCACCATCGCGAAGGCCAATGCTTTGGGCCAGGGAATCGGTGGCAATGCCGTAAGTGAACTTGTTGGTCGGAACATAACTTTCTCCCCAATACCATAACATGCTGGCATAGATGAGAAAACCCAGTATGAGGTTCACCGTTACCCCTCCCAGCATGATGATAAGCCGTTGCCAGGCGGGCTTGCTGCGGAATTCCCAGGGTTGCGGCGGCTGTTTCAGCTGCTCTTTGTCCATGCTCTCGTCCACCATCCCGGCTATCTTAACATAACCGCCGAAGGGCACCCAGCCTAAGCCGTATTCGGTTTCGCCGATCTTCTTTTTAAAGAGGGAAAACCAGGGATTAAAAAAGAGGTAGAATTTTTCGACCCTGCACTTGAACCATCTTGCAGGAAGGAAATGCCCCAGTTCATGCAGCACTACGATGATGGAAAATGAAAGAATGAACTGCCCGGCCTTAACACCTACTTCCGCCCAATTGATTGCTAACAAACTCATATTACAGATCTACAGATACGATTTTTGAATAGTGACAAATATCTGCTAAAAAAGGGTAAAGGGATGATAAAATTTTAGGAATTGGCAACGTTATTGGAGGCAGGGTTGTCAACCTTAAAATTCTTTTATGAAATTACCCTTATTGTGCGCTTCGATACTGGTTGGAGCGGTAGCCTGTATGAAAACCACGGACGTACCCGAACCGGAGCGGTTGCTGGTTCCTATGAATTTCACTTCGGTATCTTCCATTGCAGATGCCAAAATGGGCGATACGGTCAGCACCAACATTTCGGTGACCGGTCCCAATGGCTGTTACAAACTGGAAGGATTTGATGCCCGTGCCAATGGTATCGGTCCCAATACCTTTGACATTCTTGCGGTAGGATCGGTTCCCAACCCGGCCAAAGGCGATACCACCTGCCCGGGTTCTGTGTATACAAAAGACACCACATTCCGGTTCCGGTTACCATCATCGGGACAGTACATTCTTCGTT
>CBFGLD010000354.1:0-2594 GCA_965649495.1 uncultured Flavihumibacter sp.
CAATGATGTGCCGGTGATCGCGGAAGTGGGGCAGGGCCTTAATTGGCTGGAAGCGCACTAAAAAGCAGTGCTCCAAACCTGATTAAACCTTTATCATATGGGTACTATTGACCCACGCATAGATGCTTATATTGGGAAAGCGGAACCTTTCGCGCAGCCCATACTTACCCGGCTCCGGGAACTGGTGCACAAAGCCTGTCCCGATGTCTCCGAAACCATCAAATGGGGCATGCCTTTTTTTGAATACGGAAAAGCTACCCTCTGCAGCATGGCCGCATTTAAAAAACATTGTGCCTTCACCTTTCCCAAGGCCCAGCTCATGAAAGACCCGGTACTGGTGGAGAATGCCCGCGCCGAAACCGCCATGGGCCACCTGGGACCCATCACTGCCATCTCGGACCTTCCGTCCGAAAAAAAATTCACCGCCTGGGTCCGGGATGCCATGGATCTGAATGATAAAGGCATCAAGCTCCCCCGCCGCAACCCCGCCCCTAAAAAAGAACTGATGATGCCCCCGGAACTGGCCGATGCCCTGGCGAAAAACCAGAAAGCATGGGATGTGTTCGACAAATTCAGCTACAGCCACCGCAAAGAATACATCGAATGGATCTGCGAGGCAAAAACAGAAACCACCCGCAACAAACGCGTGCAGCAGACCATCGAATGGCTTTCGGAAGGGAAATCACGTAACTGGAAATACGGGCAATAAACTTATCGCGGATCCTCCTTCGGTATCAGCCGCAACTCGTAAAGATCCTTGCGGCGGTCCTTTAAGGTGGTCACACTGCCGTACTCGTGCAACTCGGTCAGCAAGGTCAGGTCCACATCCGAGATCACGATCATTTCCGTATTGGGCGTGGCCTCCGCCTTGATCCCATTCACCGGGAAGGCAAAATCGGAAGGCGTCAGCACCGCCGACTGCGCAAACTGCAGGTCCATATTATGCACTTTCGGAAGGTTGCCCACCGTACCGGCAATGGCCACAAAACATTCGTTCTCGATGGCCCTCGCAGCGGCACAATAACGGACCCGATTATACGCATTTTGCGTGTCGGTCAAAAAGGGCACAAACAATATTTGCATCCCCTGCTCCGCCAGCAACCGCGGCAGCTCGGGGAACTCTACATCATAACAGATAAGCACACCCACTTTTCCGGCATCCGTTTCTATGATCTTCAGCTGGTCGCCTCCCTTCATCGCCCACTCATACTCTTCGGATGGTGTGGGATGGATCTTGTCGTACTTGTCTACCTTTCCGTTCCGGTGCAGGAAATAGGAGGTGTTATACAGGTCCTCTCCCCGAAGCTCGGGCATGCTGCCGCCAATGATGTTCACATTATAGGAGATGGCAAACTTGCCCAGCGCTTCTACGATCTGCGGGGTAAAGGCCGCCAGCTCCCGGATGGCCTTGTGCCCCGGCAAATGGTTGAAGGGCTCCATCAGCGGCGCGTTGAACAACTCAGGTAATACCACGAAATCGGAATTGTAATCGCTCACCGCATCTACAAAATATTCCACCTGCGCCAGCAGCTCCGCTACGGTTTTGTATTGCCGCATCTGCCACTGCACCACACCAATGCGCACAAAATCCTTTCGAAGGGTCAGCATCCCCGTATTGGGTTCGTAGTAGACATTGTACCACACTAACAGGGTGGCATAACCGCGACTCTCCCGGTCCTCCGGCAGGTAATCGCGGATCACTTTCTTGATCTGGAAATCATTGGCCAGCTGGAAACTCAGCGTGCTGTCATAGAGCTGCCGGCTTTTGACTTTGTCGATGTATTCCCGCGGGGTCATGGCATCCGCGTGTTTGCCGTAACCCGGTATCCTGCCCCCCGCCACAATGGCCCGAAGGTTAAGGTTCTCACACAACGCCTTCCGCGCATCATAGAGCCGCCGCGCCAGTCGCAGCCCCCTGGATTCGGGATGAATGAACATCTCGATCCCATACAATACATCCCCCTGCGGATCATGGGTATCAAACGTATAATTGCCCGTCACCTGGCGGTAACTGTGGTTGTCACCAAAGCGGTTGAAATTGACGATCAGCGTCAGCGCGCAGCCCACCACTTTCCCGTTCACCGTTACACAGATCTGTCCCTCCGGAAATTTCCGGATCAGCTTCTCCAGGCTGGCCTCCCCCCAATACTGTCCGCCCATGCTGGCATATGCATCTATCATAGACGCCTTCAGTTCCTGGTAATCGGCCATGGTGAGATTCCTGACTTCTATTGTCGCATTGTCCATAACAGTCTTTTGCATAAGTTACACATTTAACAACCGTGCCACCAAAGGGATATTAAGATTTGATTAATACCATTACCTTGCAGCATGACCCCAACGATCTATTATTGTTACGACGCATATTGTGGCTGGTGTTACGGGTTTAGCCCGGTGATCAGGCATATCGCGGAACTATATTCAGACCAGCTGGCTTTTGAAGTGTTGTCCGGTGGTATGATCCTGCCCGACGAACCCCGGCACATCGGTGTGATGGCTCCTTATATCAGCGAATCTTATAAAGGTATTGAGGAACTGACGGGCATCACTTTTGGAGAGGACTACCTCTGGCATATCCGGAATCCCGACCAGAG
>CBFGLD010000355.1:0-2561 GCA_965649495.1 uncultured Flavihumibacter sp.
GATTTGGCTGGCTTGATAGTCTTTACAGGGGTGACCGTTATCGGAGACGCAGGAGTGGTGGCAGGTTCAACCGGGGCCCGGGACACAAGCCGGGTGGTGGAAACGGCCAGGGCCTGTTTGGTGCCGGCTTCAGGAAGAGGCTGTCTTACTTCCCCCGGGGATAGGAAAAAGGAGGCCAGCAGCAAGGCCAGGGAGCTGATGGAAATATAAAAAGAGGGTGTGTGGGTCTCTTTCCTGGCCTGCATGCCCAACATACGGTGCACCCGGGTGAGCAAAAGCTTCTGGTGGCTTCCGCTGGCGGCCAGCAGCAGCCCTGCATCGGTGGTTCTTTTCTGTTCCAGCTTTAGTAAGGCTATTGCATATTGGTGAGGCGGGAAAGGAAACTGAAGCACCAGGTCGTCACAGGCATGTTCCCTTTCCTCCCGGAGAGTAGCGAGTAGTTTCCGGGCAAATGGATTGTAGCCATACAGGATAGCAGCAACCGACAATAACAGGTTCCAGAAATAATCATTTCTTTTAATGTGGGCCAGTTCATGCAGCAGGATGGCTTCTACCTGTTCGGTGCTGAGCTGGTTTACCAGGGATACCGGCATGAGGATCAACGGTTTGAGCCATCCGGTTACAACGGGTGTGTCCACCAGGTGGGATAAGCGGATATCGACGTGGCAACTAATGTTCAGATGGCCGCTCATTTCGCGGAGGTAAAGGCGCCAGGATACGGGCGCCCGGGATAGTCCCTGGCTGCGGAGCTGCCCGTTCTGCCAGAGTGCCCGGCATAACCCGATTCCTTTCAGCAGTATCCACCCCAGGTAGGCCAGGGTGATAGAGGGTAACCAGGTGGAAAGGTAGTAATAGGATGTTTGCAGCAAGTAGTTCCACCCGTTATGTTGGATACGGTATCGGGCCAATCCTTCAGCCGGGTTCCGGCCAAAATAAAGGAAGGTCAGGATCGAGCACAGGAATCCCAGCACCAACAGCAAACCAGCCAGGTTATACCGGCCGGCTGCAGAGCGGATGGGCAAGACCGTCTTAAAAAACAGAAATCCTAACCACAATATTCCAAACTGCCACCAACTGTTTAAAAGCGTCCAGCCAAGAGCCTCCAGGAAAGGGTGCTGGGGGACTTCGGGCATTTTTATTGTTTTTTCAGGTTGTCCAGTAATTGCTGAATTTCTTCGAGTTCCTGCTCGGAGGCTTTGTGGCTACCCAGGGCCTGCAAGACCAATTGGGTAGGAGAACCGCCGAACAGCCCGTCAATCATTTTGCCCAAAAGGTGTTTCTGGGTTTTTTCCCTGCTCACCGCTGCCTGGTAAATATGGGTCTTCACCGAATCGTCCCGCTTCACGAGGCCTTTTTCATTCATGATCTGCATCAGCTTGAGGGTGGTGGTGTACCCCACATCCTTATTCTGGGAAAGCTCCTCGTGCACCTCACGAACACTGGCTAATCCCCGGGTCCAGAGTACCTGCAGGATCTCCAGTTCACTTTCCGTTGGTTTGATGTATTTCGTAGCAGCCATAGAGGGATATTTGAAACCGAATATACGATTGTTTTCGTAAACAAAAGTTAAGAGAAACCAAAATACTAATCCGTTCAGCAAGAAATAAAAGTAAATGAAAATATTGATATATCAAATATATTTGTATCAAATAAACTGGTATGAAAACGGAGAAGTTAGCCCTCACCTTTTTTTATTCCCTGGAAAAAGCGATCAAATCCTACCGGCAGTTCGCCCAGCGGAATATCCGGGGTGAGTTTGGGGATGTGACCCTGGACCAGTTGTTGGTTTTGAGAGTGATCCAGGACCAGCCGGAATTTACCCAGCAACAGATAGCGGAAGCAGTGTTTAAAGATTATGCGTCCATCACCCGCATTGTGGACTTACTGGTACGAAAAGGTCTGTTATTACGGGTAGGCAGCCAGGCGGATCGCCGGCGTTCGGAGCTTACTCTTACCGCCGATGGGGAGGAACTGATGGCCGCCATCCATCCGATGGTCCGGAATAACCGGTCCGCCGCCTTGAAAGGAGTAAGCGCGGAGGAGCTTGAGCTGGTCAAGACTGTCATGAACCGGATCATTGAAAATTGCAGTCCCAACCCGGAATAAAGGGGCAAAAAAAAGCCCCGGCGTAGACACGTCGGGACTTTTGGTATTTGGATCTGATTAGTTTCTGATACAAATGTAGGTGTTATTTTTCATCCACCTTGATTGAAAAAGATATTTCCTGATCTGTTTGGAGGAAATTTTCATATTTCTTAACTACTGCGGCATCCAGTTCTTCACCGTTCACCACCAGCTGGCCGCCTTTATAAGAAACGTTCAGGTTGCCATCCTTGCTGTAGCCATCTTGCTGCAGCGCCTGGACCAGCCCGTTGAGGGCGTCGTCGGCAGCTGTTCCTTTGATTTTTACAGTGGCATTTTCTTTATCATTGGCAGCTACCCGGATCTCTACTTTCTTCTCTACTTTTTGGGCAACCACTGCTGCACCGTCCCGGGTTCCATGCAGGTCGCCGAGGGTGGGGGCGATTACGAGGGAAACAATGCTCATTAGTTTGATGAGG
>CBFGLD010000356.1:0-2554 GCA_965649495.1 uncultured Flavihumibacter sp.
ACCACGAGATCCGGGGTGCCAGGCGGATCGGGAAACCGCACCGGCACGACTTTTTCCTGTTCCTTTTATTTCATCGCGGCTCCGGTACCCATACCATCGATTTTACCGAATACAAAGTAGGCCCCCGCCAGCTGCACCTGCTCTTCCCGCACCAGGTGCACGAGTGGACACTGGGAAAGGATACCCTGGCTTTCCAGCTCATGATCAGCACCCACCGCTTTGAACAGTTTGCCGATGCCCTGGGCATCTCCTTCATGCATCACCAGGACCAGCAGGTGATGGAGTTGTCGCAGGAGGCCTATGACCAGGTTCGGGCCGAGTTCCGGAATGTACAAAGGGAGCTGCAGCAGCAGCCGGTCCACTGGCGCATCATCGACCTGCGCACGCAGCTGATCGCCGAACAGGTGAACCGCGAAGCCGAAAGGAATTTCGACGCCCTGGCCCTCTACCGCGGCAACCCCCAGCTCCTGCGCTTCCAGTCGCTCGTAGACGATCAGTTCCGGGAACAGCGGTCCGTGGCTTACTATGCCCGCCAGCTGCACATTTCAGCTAATTACCTCAACATCCTTTGCCGCCGCCACCTGGGCCGCAATGCCCTGTCCGTCCTTCAGAAAAGGCAGCTCCTGGAAGCCAAGCGCCTGGTACGCACCACAGACCGTTCCTTTAAAGAGATCGCCTTCGAACTGGGCTTCTCGGATCCTGCCCATTTCTCTAATTTCTTCCGCAAGCAAACGGGACTATCACCCGCCGCTTTCCGCAGTCCGTTATAAAATCTACAAGTCGCGGCATAAGGCTTTCAAACGCCCCTGCGGGCTGCGACCTACCTTTGCCCGAAATCACCCGGACATGAACCAGCAAGCGCTTTCCCGCAAGAATTTCCTCCGTAACTCCTCCCTGCTGCTGGCCGGCAGCAGTTTCCTGTTTGTTCCCGGGGCATCCGGAGGAGCAACTATCTCCAGCGAACCAGCGGCCGCACATGAATCGATAGCATCCCCCGGAGCGGGCGACTTTATCCTCAAGAACGTGTTGCTGGAAACCGGCTTTGAATACGACGGCGATGCGGCCGTGGCTACCAAAACCGGGCGCTTCAACCTGCGGATATCGGGAGGAAAGATCAGCGCCGTCCTGCCGTATGATGCAACGGCTAAAGGCATCGACGCGGGTGGACTGCTGGCCCTGCCCAGCTTCCGCGACATGCACATCCACCTCGACAAGACCTATTACGGCGGCCCCTGGAAGTCGCGGCTGAAATCGCGTCGCTCAGTGAAGGATATGATCGCCCTGGAACAGGAGATCATCCCCGGTCTGCTGAAGACCTCCACCTACCGCGCCGGCAAACTCATCGAACTGCTGCAGTCAAAGGGTACCGCCTTCGCCCGCAGCCATGTAAATATTGAGCCCACATCGGGACTGCGGTCACTGGAGAACCTGCAACGCGCGCTGGAGAACAAAAAAGACGGCTTCGGCGCCGAGCTGGTGATCTTCCCGCAACACGGACTCTATTATACCGCCTCCACCAGCCTCATGAAGGAAGCGGCGCAAATGGATATCGACTTCATCGGGGGACTGGACCCGCAGTCCATTGACGGAAACATAGAGCGGAGCATCGACTTCACCGTGCAACTGGCGCTTGACCATGGCCGTGGTATTGACATCCACCTGCACGAAGGCGGCGAATCCGGCCTCCGAACCGTGGAGTACCTGGCCGATAAAGTGCTGGAGAACCCCGTGCTCAAAGGGAAGACCTGGCTCAGCCATTGCTTTGTACTGGCGCAACTGGACAGTAACAAACAGGAAGCTATAGCCGAAAAGCTGGCAGCGGCGGGAATTGGGATCGCCTCCACCATTCCCATCGGTAACACGATCATGCCTATCCCCTTATTGTACCGCAAGGGGGTGGAAGTGGTTACGGGCAACGACAGCATCATCGACCACTGGAATACGTTCGGCACCGGCAGTGTATTGCAGAAAGCCAACCTGGCGGCGCAGCTCTATGGCTATGTGACCGAATTCGACTTGTCGCGCATACTCCGGCTGGCCACGGGTAATATCCTTCCGCTGGATGATACAGGCAACCGTCAGTGGCCCAAAGCAGGTGATGCCGCCAGCCTGGTGCTGGTAGATGCCAGCTGCTCCGCCGAAGCGGTGTCCCGCGTTTCTCCCGTGCGCTCCTTATTTCATAAGGGGAAGCAGGTGTTTTAAAGAATTACATTATTTTAGGGATACAACAAATGATATCTCTATGGGAAAGTTCACGATCAAAACGAGTGCTAACGGCCAGTTTTATTTTAGTCTCAAAGCGTCCAACGGGCAGAAGATCCTGGGCAGCGAAGGCTACACCACCAAAGCCGCCTGCCAGAATGGGATCGATTCTGTTAAGTCAAACGCAGGTGATGATCACCGTTATAGCAGGGAGACTGCTTCCAACGGCAAGTTTTACTTCAACCTGAAAGCCGGTAACGGCCAGGTGATCGGTACCAGCGAAATGTATGAGTCCGCCGCAGCCCGGGATAACGGCATCGAATCCGTCAAGACCAATGCCCCCGGTGCGGAG
>CBFGLD010000357.1:0-2532 GCA_965649495.1 uncultured Flavihumibacter sp.
CACCACCATCCAGCGCCAAAAATCGGCAATCACAAAATTCGTTTTGGGAGTGGCAATAAAACCGGATACCAATAACAGGATGATGCTGAACGTGGCATAGACCAGCCAGTTGGGAAGCGCCCAGGGTTGCTTTGCTTTCATCACCGGTTTGATACCGCGGTATAAGGTGATCGCCCAGATGATGAATACCAGTCCCAGCATGCCCTGCCACAATTTACCCAACTCCACGTATTCCCATCCCTGGTTACCCAGCCAGTACCAGTTCTTGCCGATCAGTCCTTTGGGTCCCAGTAGTATGCCCGCAAAGGATCCGCCTACCAATACAACCGTGATCCAGAAGATGGTGTTGATCAGGCGAACCTGGTGTTTAGGCTGTGCGGGTGATACCAGCGACATCATAAAAAAGGAAGCGCCTATCCAGCAGGCGGAAATCCACAAGAGGGACAATTGTACGTGCCAGCTCCGGGTAACGGTAACGGGCAGGGCCTCCGAAATATTGAAGCCGAAGTAATTTACAAAACCCACAAAGTCGTGCACCGTCAGGATGCCCGCCAGCACCTGCACGCCAAACAGCAGGATGGCAACATAAAAGAATTTATAGGTGGATCGCTGCACCGGGTCGGGTTTAAACTGCCGGATCTCGCCTTTCGTCATAAAAGCCTGCGCTTTGTGGGTGTAGGCGTTGTCGTCCAGCCGTTCCAGTTTGCCGTGATAATACAACACGATGCCCAGTCCCAGTATCAAACCCAATGACCCAATGATACTCCAGATAACAGTTGCGGAACTGGGCGTGTTACCTGCTGCCGGGTCAAAGGGCCAGTTATGGGTATAGCTGTAGGTTTCTCCCGGCCGCTCTACTCCGCAGACCCAGGCGCCCCAGAAGAAGAAGGCGGTGAGGTTTCTTAATTCGGTTTCGTTGGTGATATAACCTGCAGGCTTAAACGCTCCCGGAGTGGAAGGATCGGTAAAGATCGACTTATAGTAGTTTACCAGTTCACCGGCAGCAAAGACCTGGGCATCGGTTAGCAGGACCTGGTTCGTACTCTTGTTATAACTGTTTGCTTTGATCTCTGCTTTTACCTGTTCTGCCACTCCCTTTTTTTGCAGGTCTGCTGTTGCTTCGTTTTTTATTTTCGATTGGTAATGGGCATTCATATACACCGTTACCTGGTGCAGTGCTTCCGCGGTGTAATCGGGTCCGCGGTTGGCCCCGTCTCCAAACATACTGCCGTAATTCATCAGCGCGTATTTCTGGAAAACCGCCTGCCCCTCCAGCACCTCATCTTTAGTGAATACCGGTTCCTTGCCGGAGGAAACATAGGTGGGGATAGGAGGCGCCTCGGTATAAGTATGTATTCCTATCATCAGTACACCCGCAATACTTACAACAAATATTACGAGCAGGGGCAACCACCAGTTCTTTGGATTCAGCAGGTAGTTGACAAAATTATATTTCGCCATATAGCAGTAGTTTGGCATAAATATAATAAAAGAGGATAATAATGTCTTTTATTTAATCCGGGAGTAATGTCCGCAAATAAATTATCGGGCAACCGGTTGTTTTTAGCGCGGGGGTGCTATTTTTACTGCCAACCTGTTAACCTGTCTGTTATGAAAATGTTCCGTTGTCTGGCAATGCTGGCTGTTTTGCTTCGGGTATCATCCGCCCTGGCAGCTGGTTTGGCTCCTGTTTCCGTGCCTGCTACTCCAGGCTTTCCGGATACGCTCTACCAGTCGAAGAGCCTGGTCATCATCCACCTCACCCAAAACGTATACGTCCACACCACCTATCTGCAATCTGAAACCTTTGGCCATGTTCCCTGCAACGGCATGATCGTAGCGGGTAAGAAAAATGCGGTGGTTTTTGACACCCCTGCAGGGGATACTGCTGCCAGGGAATTGATTGGCTGGATACAGGACAAGCTGAACAAGAAGATACAGGCTGTTGTGCCCACCCATTTCCATGAAGACTGTCTCGGTGCCCTGCATGTTTTTCACCAGCACAACATTCCTTCTTATGCCCATGCACCCACCATCGCTTTAGCCCGCCAGCGGAACTTCCCACTGCCTGCACAGGATTTTGAGGACTCCCTGATCCTTGACCTGGGCAGGAAAAAGCTGGTGGTGAAATACTTTGGGGAAGGGCATACCGCCGACAATGTGGTTGCCTATGTTCCGGGGGATGACGTGTTGTTTGGCGGCTGCCTGGTCAAAGCCCTGGGTGCCGGCAAGGGCAACCTGGAAGATGCCACCCAGCCGGAATGGTCCAACACGGTGGAAAAAGTAAAAAAAGCGTATCCTTCAGTGAAGTGGGTAATCCCCGGCCACGGTCCATCCGGTGATGCAGCACTACTGGATTTTACCATCCGTCTCTTTGACGAAGACCGGGGCAACCGCTAGCCTGTAAATATTCCACTTATTGGTTTTCCACTTTTTTGTTTCGACTTTTGTAATGCTTCAGCATTGATCGTTGTATCCATCCCATTGATTCCTGGTAACTTCTTACCTGTTGATGACGAGTATCCCTGCCCC
>CBFGLD010000358.1:0-2530 GCA_965649495.1 uncultured Flavihumibacter sp.
TGGCTTATGCCGGGGCGTTCGATTGCTTTACGGAGTTGCACCGCGCGCAGTATTTCCATATTCCAGCCGGTGATACCACAACGGGACTGGAAAAGATCATCAAATACGGAAACATACACCAGGCGCAGAGCCAGGGAAGTACGAATACTCTGTTTGGCGACCTGCCGGCGGTGCTGGATGTGCCGGCCCCCAAGATCCCGGCCTGTGAACCCTGGTCGTTAACCGACCGCCTGGATCACGAAAAAGAGGTAACGGGCATCTTCATGAGTGGGCACCCGCTGGACCATTTCAAGTTTGAAATGCGCTATTACGGGATCCTTCCGTTGGCAGAGTTCAACGAAGTGATGGAAAACCCGGCTGCCCAGGCCAGCGGCCGGCAATTCCGCCTGGCCGGACTGGTGCTGGACGGGCAGCACCGCCTCACCCGCACCGGCAGAAATTTTGGGGCGCTGACCCTGGAAGACTATTCCGGCAAGACCGAAATCATGTTATGGGGCGACGACTACATGCGATTCAAGGACTACCTCGATAAAGGCAAAAACCTGTTCGTGGTAGGATCTTTCCGGTCGAGGTTCAACTCAGACAAATATGAGTTCAAGGTAGAAAGGATCAACCTGCTGGAAACCATTAAATCCAGCCTTACGAAACAACTGACCCTGTACGTGGAGCCGAGGCATGTTTCGCTGGAAATGATCGATTTCCTGGAGAGTAACCTGAAGAAATACCCGGGCCAGACCGGGATCCGTATCAACCTGATGGAGCACCGTACACAAACGGTCACCAGCCTGTACAGCATTGAGAAAACCCTTGATATGAATGACGAATTGACGGCCTGGCTGCAGGAAACACCGGAAGTGGAAGTCAAAATTGACACGAATTAACAGCGATTAACAATTAGATATGTCATAACAACTCGTTTCAACCAAGGGACCTATTTTTGCGTTCTTTAAAAAACAAAAACACTAAATCTATAATCATGGCATTAGAATTCACAGATTCAAATTTCAAGACAGAGGTGCTGGACTCCGATAAGCTCAGTGTGATCGATTTTTGGGCAGAATGGTGCGGCCCCTGTCGTGCTATCGGTCCGGTAATTGAGGAGCTGTCTAAGGAATACGACGGCAAGGTGAAGATCGGTAAGGTGAATGTGGACAACAACCCGCAGCTTTCCATCAATTACGGCATCACTTCCATCCCGGCCATCCTGTTTGTGAAGAACGGCCAGGTGGTGGACAAGCTGGTAGGCGCGCAGCCCAAGGCCAATTTCGTTAAAAAGATAGAAGCCCATATCTGATACGTTTTAGGTGTCTGACACATGTTCGGGGGACGTCCGTACGTCCCCCGAACGTATGTCCGGACGTCATAAGATTAAAATCCGCTTAAGATCGTCCCGGGATACTAAAGAGGCATGGTTTTACGTTAACAAAACCATATCCAAGCCTATGACGAGTCCAATTCCCGGCACCCGGCTGGTGGTATTCCTGCTGGTGCTGTTTACCACGGCCTGTTCCAAAAGCGGAACGGATGCCACCACGGAGGCAGGTGCAGCCAGCGTACTGTTCTCCGGAAACCTGGTTAACTGTAAAAATTCCCCTGTACAATCGGGTTATGTCCGCATCCTGCTGGACGGAAACCTCCACAAGGCCAGCATCAGCAACGGCGTTTTTGAGACCAGGATTCCCCGCAGCAGCAACGCCCTGGCCACGGCAACACTGGCCTGGGTAGATGAAGGTTCCATCAGTGAAAGCCACCCGGTTACCCTGCCGGTAAGTAAGGGATCCTATACCGGTATACAAATTGATGCCTGCAACAGTACCAATATGCAGTACATCAGTTATACGCTGAATGGCACCAATTACCTGCACCAGGCGCCCGCCGATTCCTTGATACAGGCACCCACTTCCGTCGACGATAAAACAACGATTCTTTGTTATAAAGGGGATGACCTCAGCAAGGAAGCTGTCAGCTTCACTTTTAACGGAGAAACCAAACCCGGCAATTACCCGGTCAGTTCGCTGAGTATCCGGCAGGAAAAACTGCAGTTCACCCCGTCGGAGGTCATTGCTGTTGCCATTACCGATTACGGTTCACCCGGTGGTTACATTGTAGGTACAGCCAGTGGCAAGTTGCGCGACAGCGCGGGTAAGATCATCCCTTTCAGCATCCGCTTTAAAGTGATCCGCAAATACTGATTCGCAAATACTGATCCGCAAATACATCATCGGCACGCTCCCAGACTCACATCAATATCCCAGCAATGGTGGCGCTCAGGTAAGAAGCCAGCGTTCCGCAAAGAAGGGCCTTTAAACCCAGTCGCGCCAGGTCTGCCCTCCTGCCCGGTGCCAGTTCTCCGATCCCACCTATCTGCATACCCACGGAGCTGAAGTTGGCGAAGCCGCAGATAGCAATACTTACGATCATCAACCCTTTATCGGTCACCACCGGAACGGATTTATTGGTCAGATTTTGAAAGGCCACGAATTCGTTGATGGACAGTTTTTGTCCCAGCAGGGTGGCCACACTGTTCACG
>CBFGLD010000359.1:0-2518 GCA_965649495.1 uncultured Flavihumibacter sp.
AAAAGGCCAATAGCCCGTTTCGGTGCCTATTTACTTCTAACTCTATATGGAGGGTATTATCTAAAAAAGCACGGTTATAGAAAAATCGGAAGTTCCGATCTTTCTTTTTAAAAGCACCTTTCTCCAACTACCCCTCTTTAATGATGTTTTAAAGCACTAATATGAGTATAAATTAGGGAGAACAGTTGATTTCTTTGTAGCTTCAGCAGGTTTCCTTTTTTCTACATCCTGCATCTGTACCTTATGCATCAATCTCACCAAGAAAATATACGAAATGGATGAAAATACTAATGAAGATCCGTTAAAAAAACTGGCACCTGAATCTACAGGGGATGCAGTCGGGCAACCCAGCGCTTCAACTGAAAATGAAATTGATACACAAAAGAATATAACGGAAGAAATGGAAGTACATCATCACGCGCATCACCATGGGAAGAAAAACTGGAAATCCTATGTGTTTGAGTTTTTCATGTTGTTCCTGGCGGTATTTTGCGGGTATTTAGCAGAGTATCAACTGGAGAAAAATATTGAACGGCACCGGGAAAAAGAATTTATAGTATCCATGATCGAAGATGCCATGACCGATACTGCCAGTATTCGTGCTGCAATCCCTTTAAACCTGGTCCGGATAAATAATGCGGATAGCCTGGCGGATGTCTGCTTTAATTTTAATGGAACAAGAGAACAGACCGACAGTATTTATCACTTTACCGACAGATGCCTGTATCGTCCTGATCTGGTGTATCCCACTGACCGTACGCTGTTTCAGCTTAAAAATGCGGGTGGTATGAGGCTGATCAGAAATGAAAAAGCCAGTAAAAACATCATTGATTACGACAATAGTGGTAAAAGACTGGTCAACCAACAGACTTATTATGAAATGTATCTCACCAATTTAACCACCAACGCATCCCAGCTAATTAATATCAGTAATTTTTTTAAAAGAAGCCATAAAACTGAGGGAGGAAACAATACCGTGAAATACATTAATCCCGATAAATTGAAAATGATGGAATATGGGAATAATGCCATTATGTACCGGGGTGTATTTCAACAATATGTGAACCGGCTGCAGGAAATGGACCAGCAGGCAGTCATCCTAATTAATACGCTCAAAAAAGAATATGGAATAGAGTAAATGCCTTTTATTCACTAGCTCATTGGTATTGATATATCCATTAAATTCTTTCATTTTTCCGTAAATTCAAAAAGAAATTAGCCTGCAAATCATTATAAATCAATATTTTATAACAGAAAACTAAAATCCTGCAAAACCTGCAGTATCAAAAAACATTGCGAGGGAACGAGGAAAAACGAAAGAACCGGCTAATCAACTGCCATCTTCCATTCAACTACCGCCCGGGTCCCTATCGGGTCCCCATGCGGTCCCCATGCGGTCCCCATGCGGTCCCCATGCGGTCCCCATTTTTCGGTTATATCTTTGCGTTAGAAAGTTAAGAAGCAGAATAGGGCCTAAAAGATAAAATGGGAGCATTTATACCATAAAATCATGCCAGTCTTTATGTAGCCTTCAAGAATTGCGAGTAAAGTTTTTGAAGGGGAAAATATGTTTTTTAGGGCTATCCCAGTTCCCTCATCACTTCGTCCAGGTTTCTAACCATCGCATCGGCATTGGCGATGGAAAAGACCAGCGGTGGTTTTATTTTCAGCACATTGTTGAGCGGACCGTCGGTGCTCAGCAGGAAACCGCGGTCTTTCATGGATTCCACGATGGCGTCAATTTCAGGGACGGCGGGCTCCAGGGTCTGGCGGTTGCGCACCAGCTCCACCCCTATGAAGAGGCCGTGGCCGCGCACATCTCCGATGAGGGCGTGTTGGGGCGCCAGTTGTTTCAGTTGCTCCAGCAGGTGGTTACCCGTGAGGCGGGCATGCTCCTGCAGCCCCTCCTGTTGTATCACCTGCAGCACCGTTTTGCCGGTGACCATGCTCACGGGATTGCCGCCGTAGGTGTTGAAGTATTCCATGCCGTTGTTGAAGGCGTCGGCGATGGCTTCGGTGACCACCACGGCTGCCAGCGGGTGTCCATTGCCGATAGGCTTGCCCAGTACCACGATATCGGGTTCCACGTCCTGCAGTTCAAATCCCCAGAAGCGGTCTCCCACCCTGCCGAAGCCTACCTGCACTTCGTCGGCAATGCAGAGGCCACCGGCATTCCGGATCTTCTCGTACACGGCAGCGAGGTAGCCCGCGGGAAGCGGAATTTGCCCGCCCACCCCCAGCAGGGTCTCACAGATGAAGGCGGCGGGCCCCTTGCCCTGCTGCTGCATTGCTGCCAGGATGCGGTCTACGTCCTGCGCATAACGGAGGCCGGCCAGCGGGTCGCTGTTCTTATAAGGGCCGCGGTAGCCATCGGGGTTCTGTGCTTTGTGGATATAGGGCTGTTGGCCAAAGCCTCCTTTGCCGTCAAACTTGTAGGGACTCATCTCGATGGCGGTAGTGGAGGTGCCGTGGTAGGCATGGTCCAGCACCACCACATCTTTCTGTCCGGTAAAATGGC
>CBFGLD010000360.1:0-2471 GCA_965649495.1 uncultured Flavihumibacter sp.
GACCACCTACCGGGATAGCCTGACCGAAACGGAAAGCCTGGTGGAAGGAAACCTGCAAACAGAAGTGGGAGCCAATGAGCCGGTGAAGATCTCCATGGAAGAAAACTGGGCGCGGAGGCTAAAGGTGAAGATCGGCGACACTATTGTTTATAATGTGCAAGGCGCCCTGGTGACAACTGTGGTGGGCAGTTTGCGGAAAGTGGACTGGAACCGGGTCCAGACGAATTTCCGGGTTGTCTTTCCAAAGGGAGTTTTGGAAGATGCGCCCAAGTTCCATGTATTGATAACGCGGGTACCCTCCAAGGAAGTATCGGCAAGATTCCAGCAGGCGGTGGTGAGCGCATTTCCCACGGTATCCATGATCGATCTTGGGCTGATCCTGAGCGTGGTGGATGATGTGCTGGACCAGATCGGTTTCGTGATCCGGTTCATCGGCGGCTTCAGTATTGTAACCGGGCTGATCGTATTAATAGCGTCTATACTTATCAGTAAGTACCAGCGTATACAGGAGACTGTTTTATTGCGCACGCTGGGTGCCAGCAGGAAGCAGGTGCTTGCCATTACGGCGCTGGAGTACTTTTTCCTGGGGTCCATGGCCGCGCTAACGGGCATCGTCCTGGCGCTTGCGGGCGGATGGGCGCTGGCCAAGTGGAGTTTCAAGACCAGCTTTGCGCCACCCTTACTGCCCATAATGGTCATCTTTGCGAGCATCGTATTATTAACCGTTTTTATTGGCTGGTACAACAGCAGGGCCATCCTGAACAGCCCGGTGCGAAAGGCTTTTGAGGAGATATAATTCCGGCGTTTATTGTTTCCTGTTAATGAGCAGGACGCTCAACAGAATTATGGTGAGTGCCAGCAGTTGCCATGCGCTGATGGATTCACCAATGAACACTACGCCCAAAATCACCGCAATGACCGGATTCACATAAGCGTGGGTACCGACCTGGGCGGCGGGTTTAACAGCAAGCAGGTAGATATAGGACATATAGCCGATAACAGAACCAAACAGGACCAGGTACGCAACGGCGAGCCAGGACCTGGCAGAAACGGCTGCCAGGGAAAAAGAGGAAAGGTCATCCAGGAGGGGGCTCAGCAGGAGACTGAACATACCGGCCGACAATAATTGTATCACGGCACTAACCGTTGGTTCGGGTTCCTCGGAGCGGTACTTGGTGAAGAGCGAGCCGATGGTCCAGGACAGGCTGCCGGCGATGATGGCGGCTATGGCCAGAGCTTTCCGGAGCGCGCTGGCCTGTATGGTTCCCCCTCCGGCATTGGTACCAAATAACAGGATGATACCCGCGAAGCCCAGCACCACGCCCAGGATGATGGACCGGCGGGAAAAATAAAACGACCATTGTTTTTTATCCAGCAAAACAAACCAAATCGGAAGGGCAGCCAGCAGGATGGCGGCCAGCCCCGATGCCACATATTGCTGGGCCCATAATACGGACCCGCTACCACCCACCAGCATCAAGATGCCCCCGATACCATTTACCCGTATGCTTTTGCGGGAGGGGAAGCCGTACTTCCGGTAAACCGACCAGGCCAGCAGGATCAGTCCCGCTGATAAAAACCGGATACCCGACATCAGGTAAGGCGGAATGCTGCCCAGACCGAAATAAGCAGCCAAATAGGTGGATCCCCAGACCAGGTAGATGGCAGCAAATGCCAGGAATATTTTGAGGTTCACTGGAGGATTTTAGAGATTGCCTTTTTTCAGTTCCTCCACCGCGTGGTTAGCCGCCCTGGCGGTGATGGCCATAAAAGTGAGGGAAGGGTTCTGGGTACCGGTGGAAACCATACAGGCACCATCGGTCACAAACACATTTTTACATTGGTGCATCTGGTTCCATTCGTTGAGCAGGGATGTTTTCGGATCCCTTCCCATGCGCACCCCTCCCATTTCGTGGATATCGAGTCCGGGTGCTTGTTTACTGTCGTGCGCACTGATATTTTTGCATCCCGCCACCTCCAGCATTTCGGCACCCTGCTGCAGGAAATCCTTCAGTAGCCTGACATCGTTTTCGTCGTAATCCACATTGATTTTCAGGGAAGGAATGCCGTAGGCATCCTGCTGGTCTTTGCTCAGGCTCACCAAATTGGAGGCTTTGGGAATGGTTTCTCCCTGCATCATCATGAAAACGCCCCAGTTACCCGCTTCACTGATGGCATCTTTGAAGGAGGCGCCGATTTGTTCCCCTTCCACCGCATGCCCCCATCCCGCACGGGTGGCGGTATAGAAGGTCATGTATCCCCGCTGGAAATCCATTTCCTGGCGGTGGACGTTCCGGAAATTGGGCATCATGATGGCGGTAGGGCGCCGACCGGAATAATAAGAATCAAGGTGGCCATCGTAGCTGGCGGTTAAGGATCCCCGGTAGTTGTGAAAAGCAACGTGCGTTCCCAGTAAACCGTTGTCATTGCCCAGGCCCATCGGGAAACGCCCGGATGTGGAGTTCAGTAAT
>CBFGLD010000361.1:0-2433 GCA_965649495.1 uncultured Flavihumibacter sp.
AGTCTACCACGGTATCATCGTCCTTATCGATATCAATCGGAGGAGGCGGTGGAGGCAATACTTTGGGTTCGCCGGGCTCTCCGATATTTCCGGCAAAACCGATGCTGTGGTAGAAATGGTTGGATGTGGTGTTGGTCACCTTCATACGGTATTGAGAATTGATCATCAGGAAAGCTTCGTCAAAAAAGTTAACCTGCAGACCAACGCCAACCGGAAGGATGGCACCATAATACCCTTTCCACTTGGAAGCACCAAGGCCCGCGGACAGGTAGGGAGAAACCCAGTATTTGTCGCTCAGCATCTTGGCATGCACCATGGCATCCCATTCCAGCAGGGCGGCATCGTCACCAGTGGATTGCTTGCCTTCAATGGGATAATCGAGAAAAGAAACACCGAGGGTGGTGGAGAAATCCAGTTTATTGGTGAGCCCCTTCATGTAATTGGCAGCAAAACCAAAATTCATGTCGCCGAATTTGGCCCACTGGTTATCCTTCAACACAGAACTTAAAGAGGAGGATTTGATCCTTTGGGGAGTAAGAAAATCGTTCCCGAAAAAATGAATCCCCAGGGCCGGTCTCTTTTTAAAATCATTATCCTGGCCAAATGCAGTAAAAATACTGCTGAGGGCCAGCAATGAAAATAGAAATTTCTTCATATAAAGTTTATTTAAACTGCGGCAAAAATAGAACTTGCCCCCGAACTTGAAAATTATTTATTGTTTACCGTTAGGTCTGCCGGTTTCTTTTTTCCCAGTACTTCCAGTTTCACTTTTGTAAGGCCCTGTCCGGTAAATCCGAGCTTTTTGGCGGCAGCTCCGGAAAGGTCTACGAGCCGCGTATTTTTGTAGTGGAGGCGGTCATTGATCTTAACGATGACCGAGCGCCCGTTTCGCTGGTTGGTCACTTTTACCCATGTACCTAACGGGAGACCATTATGCGCCGCGGTAAATTTCTTATGGTTATAGATGTCGCCATTAGCCGTCTTCCTCCCCTGGAACTTGGGTGAATAGTAACTGGCGATACCATATTGCACTTTGGCATGGTTGGCCTTTCTTTTCTTTTTGACGGCAGACCTGGGTTTATCTCCCGACTGCGCCACGCCAACCCCGGTATACAGCATGCTTAGGGCCAGCAGGATCCTTGGTAAGATTTTCATAGTATCAGTTTATTGGTTTGGACTTAAAATACCGGTCGGCCAGTAACCGGTCTTCCGCGTAGATGTCATCCAGAAAACCGATACTACCCTCCCTGGTTATAACGGTAAAATAGCGAATATATATTGGAATAAACTCAAAATCCGAGATCACGTGTTTCTCCTGCCGGCTGATCCAGGAGCGCAGCGTGTCCTGGTGATAGCGAATTTCATTATTCCGGACGATGAATTGTGCCAGTTTTTCCCATTCCTGAACCCGCACACAACCATGGCTGAGCGCGCGGTCTTTTTTGGAGAACAGGCCGCGGGCATTGGTATCGTGGAGGTAAACGCTGTGCTTGTTCCGGAAATTAAATTTCATGAACCCGAGGGAGTTGTCATCCCCCTGGCGCTGCCGGAGCAGATAAGGAAAGTATTTTTCATTGAGGCGGTTCCAATCTATCGTGGCGGGATTGAGTACACTATCATACTTGTCCACCACCATCAGGTTTTGTTTCGCAAGGTAGTTGATGTCTTTCCGGATTTTGGGCAGCATTTCTTTAAAGATGATGCTGTAGGGAACCGTCCACTGCGGGTAGGTGATAAAATTGGTGATCTGGCTGTTGAGCACAGGGGTCCTGGTTTTGGAAGCACCCACAATCACTTTTGACTCCAGCGCAACAGTATCCATGTCCATAACCGTTAGGGAATAGGAAGGCAGGTTCACCATTATATAAGTAGGCGGCATTTGCGCCGGCAGCTGACGGTAACGATCCAGGTTAAGCGCAATTTGCTGGAAGCGGAACCAGGGAGTATTATTCAGGCTTCCGATGGTCAGGGCGGCCGCCACGCCTGTGGTACGGATACCATTTGACTGCTGGTATCGTTTAACGGCTGCTGTGAAGGTGGTGCTATCCCCTTCCTGCCAGCTGCTGTCAAGCAGGGCTTCCTCCTGCAGTCTTTTTGCCACCTGCCGGATAAGGGCTGCGGAATCGGGGTTGGGGAAATGTATGTAGGTAAACTCCCGGAAATTATTGGACGCCAGGAAAGCGGGTAATGCTGCCCGTATGGACTGGTAACCTGCATGGGTGGGCTCTACGGTTTCTAGAGTGGAGCGGACCTGCGCGGTGGTATTGGCTTTGCGGAACAGGTCCATCAGGAAAGGTATGGTCAATGCGGAATCGGTCCGCAGGGTGATACTGTCTTTGGGCAGGTGGCCATAATGCAGGTGGCGGGCAATCTGGAAAAAAGCATCGGACAATAACAGATCGGCCCTTGCCCAGAGCGCGATGTTTTTGCGGG
>CBFGLD010000362.1:0-2429 GCA_965649495.1 uncultured Flavihumibacter sp.
TCCTCCGAGGATCCTCCGGGAAAATCAGCACCATCTCAATACCATGGCGGCACCATGGTAACACCATCGGTAATAATTGGCTCATGGCGATGAAATAAGGCATATACCAAAACGACCCACAATGCGATACACCTGCCCCATGCACCCTGAAATTTTGGTGGATCAACCCGGCAACTGTCCAAAGTGCGGGATGGCACTGGTGCCCCTGGCTGGGCAGCCACCTACTCATCACCACCCTACCGGGGCGCATGGTACAACAGGTGCTGCCGGCAAATCCGGTGCTGCCGGCAAGCCTGTCCACTACAACAAGCACCAGGGCCACCATACGGACGATTTCCTGAAGAGGTTCCGGATCTGCCTGCTCTTAACGATTCCCATATTGTTGCTATCCCATATGGTCCAGGAATGGCTGGGGATCAACCTGGCCTTTAACGGGGATGGATACCTGCTGTTAGTCCTGGGAACCATCCTGTATATTTATGGCGGACTTCCTTTCCTGAAAGGCATGCTGGGCGAGATCCGGGGAAATGCCATCGGAATGATGACCCTGGTGGCCATCGCCATCACGGTAGCCTACCTGTACAGCGCAGCGGTGGTACTGGGATTAAAGGGGATGGATTTTTTCTGGGAGCTGGCCACCCTGATCGATATCATGCTGCTGGGGCACTGGCTGGAAATGCGTTCCCAGATGGCGGCGTCGCGCGCGCTGCAAAACCTGGTGGCATTATTACCCGCCACGGTGCATGTGGAACGGAACGGGCAGCAGTCAGACATCCCCCTGGAACAGTTAGCCTCCGGCGAAACCGTGGTGGTAAAACCCGGCGAGAAGATACCGGCGGATGGCAGTGTGCTGGATGGAAACTCCGAGGTGAATGAAAGCATGTTAACCGGTGAAAGCCTGCCCGCACCCAAAGCTGCCGGATCAAGAGTGATCGGGGGTTCCGTCAACGGGCAGGGCATGCTGAAAGTGCAGGTACAAGCAACCGGCAAGGACAGCTACCTGAACAAGGTAATAGACCTGGTGGCATCGGCGCAAGCCACCAAATCGCAAACCCAGAACCTGGCCGACCGGGTGGCCAAATGGCTGACCTTCTTATCGATCACGGTTGGATTGGCAACATTTTTCTATTGGTGGTACCGCGATGAAAACCTCGCCTTCGCGCTGGAGCGCATGGTAACGGTGATGGTCACTGCCTGTCCGCATGCACTGGGGGTTGCCATCCCCCTGGTGGTGGCCATATCCACCACCTTATCCGCCACCCATGGCTTACTGATCCGGAACCGCACCGCATTTGAAGCGGCCCGGAAACTGGATACCCTCATTTTCGACAAGACGGGTACGCTCACCCGCGGGTCACATGAAGTAAGGCAGATCATTCCCCTTGGAAAAGAATACGACAGCCGGGAAATGTTACGCTATGCCGCCTCCGTGCAGCAGCATTCGGAGCATCATATCGCACATGGACTGATGCGAAAACTGGAAGCGGAACAAGAAACACCCCTGCCCGTATCGGGATTTACCTATCTGCCGGGTATGGGGGTGAAAGGAATGGTGAACAACAGGCAGGTGATGGTAGTGGGGCCAAATTATTTTGAACAGGAAAAGCGGGCGCTTCCGGAAATACCAGCTTCGGTTGATGTAAGCCGTGAGACCATCACATACCTGCTGATTGATGACAGGCTGGCAGGGGTCTTCACCCTGGCGGATGCCATAAGGGAAACCTCGGCGCAGGCCATTGCTGCTGCTAAGAAGATGCATATTCAATCGTTTTTGCTGACGGGCGACAACGAGGCGGTAGCATCCTCGGTGGCGGGGGAGCTGGGCATGGACGGTTATTTTGCCAACGTGCTGCCCCACAAAAAGCAGGAGATCGTAATCTCGTTCCAGGATAAGGGCCACCAGGTAGCCATGACAGGTGACGGCGTCAATGATGCGCCGGCGCTGGCCCAGGCAGATGTGGGCATTGCCGTGGGCTCCGGCACCGACGTGGCGGCAGAAACGGCAGATATTATCCTGGTGAACAGCGATCCCCTTGATGTGGTGGGATTGATTGGCTTTGCCCGGGCCACTTACCGGAAGATGGTGCAAAACCTGGTATGGGCGGTGGGTTATAACGTGGTGGCCATCCCGCTGGCAGCAGGCGCCCTGTATCCGCGGTTTGTATTGAGTCCGGCCCTGGGTGCTGTCCTGATGTCGCTCAGCACCATCATCGTAGCCATCAATGCCCAGCTCCTGAAACGGAATTTCCGTCAACTGGTTTCCTGAGGCCGGGTTCTTGCATGAAGCCATTTTATGAAGAAGATTTTCCGCGGGACCATCTCCCTGCTTGTATTAATGCTGGTGTATGCAACAGTGCTGGCACAAGCCCGGTATACCTGTCCCATGCACCCTGAAGTACGCAGTGATAGTGCAGGTCGCTGCCCAAAAT
>CBFGLD010000363.1:0-2382 GCA_965649495.1 uncultured Flavihumibacter sp.
CGGAGCGTGTTCAGCAAACGGAGAAATACTTTTTTCTTGGCTGCTTTGAAAGCAATGGCACTTGGCTTCAGCATGCCCCGCGGCGCCACAATGATGCTGCTCTTTACCAACCCTGCCCGCTTAAACAACAGCGGCAAAATAGTAAAGGGGTAAGAAAACATGCTGTTGCAATAAATGAAATCCGGTGATACCTTTTTCACCATGGAAAAAATCCCTCTGGCATTCATCTCGGAACCTGTGGCATAATACACTTCCGCATCCTGGTAATAAACCAGCCACGTTGATTGTTTGTCCGGGCTCACGACCGGGGTATTATCCAGGTCACGAGATCCTGTCAGCACGCGGATCTTATAATAAGGCTGGAGGGCTTTCACAAAATTTATGGCAGAGGTAACCGGCCCCCCGGCTTTAAACGCGGGATCGAACCAGTCCACCATCAGGAGTATTACCCTTTTGTTGTTTTCCATATTTATACACCCCTGATTTTCCGGTACACGTCGAGGTAGCGTTGGGCGATCTGGGGCGGCTGGTACTGAACCACATTCGCCTGCCCTTTCCGGACAAGGTCCGATCGAAGTGCAGGATCTGCCATGACCTGCTGGATGGCGCCCCTGATCGCATCTTCATTTTCGGGGTCCACCAGGATGGCCCCATCACCCGCCACCTCTTTCATGGGGGAGATATTGCTGGTGATAACAGGCCTTCCGATGGCCTGGGCTTCAATGATGGGTAACCCGAAACCTTCGCTTAAGGAAGCGAATACCAAAATATCCGACTTTTTATATTGCTCCAGGAGTTCGGCTTCGTTCAGGTCCACCAGGTTTTCGACATCAAGCTGCTGCGCTTTCACATATTCAGCTTGTTCCTTACTCAAAGGACCAATGATCACCAGTTTGCAGGGCAGCCCTTTGATGGCCGATAAAACACGGTCCAAATTTTTATTCCACCGGGTTCCGACCTGCAGCAACACCGGTTTATCACCCGCATACTCCCTGGGTGTGTAGGTAAATATGCTGTTCACCGGATTCGGTACTACCGTGATCTTATCGGGCGAACATCGGGAATACCGGATAATGTCCTGACGTGTTTGTTCCGAAATTGCTATGATATGCTTTGCCCTTCTTACCGGCAGCCAGAACCAGAAAAAATAGATCAAATTACCCTTTACACCTTTCCGGTTCCGGATATAATTACAATCATGAAAGGTGAGCACCAGTTTATTGGCCGGCAGAAAGGGAGCAATAAAATATATTTCACCTGTAATGTGAAAAATGTCCAGGTCTTTCCTGCTTCGGAGTAACCGTATTTGCCGCAACAAGGCAAGCAAGCCTTCATTGGGATTATAAATGTAAAACCGGGCCAGTTCCACTTTATCTTCCAGTGATGGAATTATGGATTCAAAGACCTTTTCAATACTATAGAACAGCGGTTTTGATTTCCGGAATAAATATCCAACCTTCATAATTACAATAAATTGATCCCAAGAAACTTGCGAAATGCCCAGATCAACAGCACCATGAACAGGCTGTTCTTCACCAGTGCATTCATGGTAGAGAGCATATCGGTTTCCACACCCACAGAAAAGAAAAACAGGAAAGGAAGCCAGCAAAGCAACTTGGCTCTTTGTTCGGTTTTCTTTAGCAGGAAAACCATCATCATATTAAAAAATAAGCCGTAAAAAAACATAAAGATGATGCCCCCGGTCCTCCCGTAATTAGCATACCCTTCACTAATAGGGCCGATATTCATACTAAATCCCCGCAGGTCAAATCCCCAAAACCGTTTCAGGTTGTATTTGCCGCCCGCCTGGGGTTTGTCCGGCCATAGGAATCGCGGGATCAATACGGCTAACAACGAGTTCTTGATGGTTTCCCCATAAGCAAACGGTTTATAGTCCGGAACAAAATGCAGGGTACCGGATATCAGCCAACCCTGGTTCAATCGGACACTGACCCAGAAAAGATCAGTGGTGTTGAATATCTTTTCCGGGTTTTGCAATCGTTCACCGATCAATTCCAGGTAAAAAAAACTGTCCGCCTTGCCGGTTTTCCACGCTACCTCGCGGTACACCGGCTTTACACTTTGTATGAGGACGATCAGAAAAACCCCCAGCAACATTACCAGGAATTTCTTCAGGAAGCTGATCCGGAACTCCATGGAAATAATTATGAAGACCAGCGCTAATGTGATCAGCGTTTTTCCAAACATGCTGGTGATCATGGCCACTGCCAGGTTGGCCAGGATAACGCCCAACAGAACCTGCTTTCGGTATTTATAATCAGAAAAATACAAGTAAAGCACCCCCACAAAAGTGAGGTTGCTGAACAGGAAGATCACATATTGAAAGGCGGATTGATTATTCCGTTCCAACAAACTGGCCGC
>CBFGLD010000364.1:0-2374 GCA_965649495.1 uncultured Flavihumibacter sp.
CCGCATCGATGCCACCGGTAATACGGTTGCTGTGGCCTGGTACAGCGCCCCGGAAAAGGATCCGCAGGTGAAGGTGGTCTTCTCCACCGACGGCGGCGCCAGCTTCGGCCAACCCATACGGATAGACGAAGGCAAGCCGATCGGGCGTACCGACATCGTTTTACTGGACCCCGAAACCGCGCTGGTGAGCTGGATGGAAGGGCCGACCCTCAAAGCCGTAAAAGTGCACCGCAACGGAACCAAAGAAACGCCGGTCACCATTGGCAGCAGCTCCGAGTCGAGGGCCAGCGGTTTCCCGCAGATGACCCGCTCCGGCAGCCAGGTGTTGTTTGCCTGGACAGACGATGCCGTCAAAAACATCCGGGTGGCGGTTTTGAATACGAAGGACTGACAATCGTCCACTCCATTTTTTGCAGAAAATGCCAATCGTCCTAAGGGCCGGTTGGCATTTTTGCATCCTACGCCACGGATAAACCACTGAACTGCTAAAAACAGCAGCAGCTGCCTCCCGCCACCTACCGGCCGCAGCAATCAATTACTACCCGCAATCCGCTGTTTTTAATTTGGATTTCTAAAGCCTGTTGCCATGCCGGAAATCCTCAACATTATCTTCGTTTCCCTCGTGCTGGTGCTGATCACTGCAGAGTTGTACATCGACCACCGGGAACAGAAACAGTTGTATGAAAAAAACGACACCCTGCAAACCGCGTGCATGGGAGGTGGATTGTTTTTGGTGGGTTTTGTCAACAGGGCGGTAGTGGTTTTCCTTTATTGGTTGGTGTACCAATACCGCCTCTTCACCCTGGAGAACAGTTGGGGCATCGTACTGCTGGCATTTATCCTGACCGATTTTTGTTCCTACTGGTACCACCGCTGCGCCCATTCGGTCAACTGGTTATGGGCCTCGCATTCGGTGCACCACTCCTCCGAACAATTCAACCTGTCGGTTGGCTTGCGGCATTCCTGGTTTTATGTACTGAGTGGTGAATTCCTGTTTTGGATCTGGATGCCTTTTGTGGGATTTGACCCGATGCTGGTGATCATCCTGAAACAAGTTGGCTTGTTGTATGGCGGCTGGGTGCACACAGAACTGATCCGCAAACTCCCTCCTGTTTTTGAATGGGTCTTTAATACGCCCAGTCACCACCGGGTGCATCACGGCACTGAACTTAAGTACCTGGATAAGAATCATGCGGCCATACTGATCCTGTGGGACCGGTTGTTCGGAACCTTCCAGGCCGAAGAAGAAAAGCCGAGCTACGGGTTAACCGAAAAGCCCGTGAACACCCATTTTTATTCCCTGCAACTGCATGGGTGGACCAAGATGTTCACGAGGGCCTGGTCTTCCGGCTCGGCTAAAAATTTCTTCCGCTACCTGTTGAAGCCACCCGGCTGGAGCCACGATGGCACCAGCCAGACGGTTCAACAGCAGCGCGGGCAGGCGGATAAGGGTTCAGGGGTCTGCTTTCTATTTCCGGAACTGCAGTTTCGCAACCACGTTATTAGCTACCACCGTACCCTGCCAGAAGCCCACTTCGATGGAAGGGCGGTAGTGGATGCCGCCGTAGAGGCGCGACCAGCCGGCTTCTTCGCCCGCATGGCGGAAAGAATCGTAGTGGCGCGGCTGCCAGGTGCCGTAGGGCGCCACCCAGTCGTGGCTGGTGCTGTCGGTGAAGGCAAACTCCTCCCCGAAGATGGAGGTCAGGGCTTCGGCATGGGCAACCGAAAGGCTGGCATGGGCGGCGGGGTATTCCGGGTGCGGGGCACCCAGTAGGGGCACAAATGGTTGTCCCATCACATCATCGTAGTTGAAGGGGCGGGCCAGCAGGTACCTGAATTTATCCTGCCAGGTGCTGATGCTGATATCCATCACCGTTATACCTCCCAGCGCATAGGCCAGGGCCGATACCTCCAGGCTGGGCTGGTCGCGGTACAATACCTGGCGCAGGATGCTCACGTAATGGCCGGGAGTAGAAGGGCCCGGGAAATCGCGCCACCAGAAGGCTTTGTTGTAATTATCGGTTCCCGGTTCGGGTTTGGCATTGATCACTTCGGAGGTCATGGCAGGCAGGTTCGCATAATCGGGAGCGGGAGCTTCGGCGCCGTCGCCACTGCCGGGCACCAGCCGGCGCAGGTTGCCGAAATACTGGAGCGTATGCACGGGCAGCACCGGCGGCGGGGTCCAGTATTGCCCACCCGTCATGAATGCAGGAGGGGTGTAGGGAGCGTTCATTTGTTTGTAGCCATCGTTCTCGGACCACTGGTACACCGCTTCAGCCACATCACGGCCAAACTGAACCGACCGCTCCAGGATATCCGCAGAGGCCTGATCGCTGAAACCGGCAGCCAGCGCCTGTTCCAGGCTGTCCATGGC
>CBFGLD010000365.1:0-2373 GCA_965649495.1 uncultured Flavihumibacter sp.
GGGAGAAGAAACTGCTGAAGCTATTGCCGGCACAGTTTGCGGTTGCCGATGGCAGCGCTTATGAAAAAGCCTTGTCGGTGATCGATTTTATTGCAGGTATGACCGATTCCTATGCGATGGAGTTGTACAAAAATCTAAGAGGCATATCCTTGCCCACGCACACCTAATATTATATATCTATTTGATTATCAATTAATTAATCGTTCCTCTTTTCGGTCAGGTTTCCTTCTACGCCCAGTTTAGGAGTCCATTTATAGCGGGGTTCAAAATGTTCCCAGACCATTTTAGCCAGTTTCCGTTCGAGGACCCATCCTTCGTTATTGGCGGACCAGCTGGTATCTGTTTGGTTTTTGGTCAGGAAGGAAAAGAGGTAAGGGCCATGGGGGGCCATAACGAGCATGGTGATGGAGCGGGAGGCGTCTACGGCGCCGTTCTTGGATGCCACAAAAATTTCCGGTGGGATCATGGAGATGGCTTCTTCGTCCCAGTAGTTTCTGCCCAGCAGTCGGAGCATTCTTTCGGAGAGGGTATCGTTGATGAGTTTCCGGTGGTAGATCCGTTCCAGGAGAGCGGCTATTTCGCGGGGGGTGGTTTGTCCCCATCCGAATTTTTCCCAATCAGTCCGGCGGCCTTCGGTGCGGGAGTTAACGCGGGTGGTGGCGAAGCCCAGGCTATCGAGGATCCTGTTGATGCGGGTACCGGTGCCGGCGAGGCTTTGGAGCCAGAGGCTGGCGGTATTATCACTGGTGGTGCACATGAGCATCAGGACTTTCGCCAGTTGGATGGATTCTCCGTCTTTAAAAGAGCCGAGGATGTCTTCGCCGGCATAGAGGAGGGAGTCGCGGTATTGGAGCAGCTGGTGGTACTGCAGTTCCCCTTTATGGATCTTGTCCATGACCCCGAGCAGGATGGGAATCTTGACCATGCTGGCGGTGGGGAAGGTGGTGTCGGCATTTACGGCGGCGGTACGGCCGCTGGGGAGGTGGTGAACAAATACGCCTGCCTGGCCCCGGAATCCTTTCACCAGGGATGAGATCTTGCGTTGGAGTTGGTGATCCGTTTGTTGCGCCAGGGTGGTATTCCGGGTGGCAGCCAGCAGGAATACAAGAAGCAGCAGGAATAATGGGCGGGAAAGTGGAATGCGTTGCATAGCAGGAAATTCAGTGTGTGTTAGTTATCAGCGGTAGTAGCCGTTTTTATCAATTTCAAGACGAACCGGTTCGGGCACCAGGAAGCGGATATCCTTTCCTTTGCGCACCAGCTGGCGGATGGCGGTGGCGGAGATATCGAGCAGGGGAGCCTGAACGGGGTGGATGCGGGCGGGCAGGATGGGTTCGATGGGAAATCCGGGTCGGGGGTACACAAAAAAGTCGAAGTTTTTGACCAGGGTTTCGGCGTTCTTCCATTTATGCAGGTTTTGGATACCATCGCTGCCCATGATGATGGAAAACTGGTGTTGGGGAAATTTCTCTTCCAGGTAGGTGAGGGTATCGATGGTATAGGAGGGGCGGGGCAGGTGAAATTCAATATCGGAAGCCCGGAGGCCGTCAACCCCTTCGATGGCTTTCTGCACCAGGTGAAGGCGGTGGTATTCGTTCAGGAGTCCAGCCGCCGGTTTAAACGGGTTTTGGGGAGACACCACCAGCCACACCTGCTGCAGCGGGGTATTGGTGGCCATATGGTTTGCGATGATGCAGTGGCCGGTATGGATGGGGTTAAAGGATCCGAAATAAAGCCCGATTTTCATACGCCAATATACAAAAAGGAGTTCAGGACAGTTCTTCTACGAAGATATTACGGGCTTCGTCGAGCCGCAGGCTCAGGTTATAGCCGGACACGGAAATGGCGATGGGGTCACCCAGGGGAGCTTTTTGTTCGACCCGTATCTTTTCACCGGGCACGCAACCCATTTCCATCAGCTTGAGGAAAATGTCGTTGTTTTCAAAGCTTTTGATCACTACGGTTCTTCCCACGCCGATATCAGACAATCGTTTCATCATAACAGAATCAAAACTACGCTCCGCCATTTAAAATGTTTTACGATTTTTGGAAATGATGCACAAAACTACCGATAATATCCAGTTTCATTACCAGCAGGGGGGATTCCCTTTCCGGGGACGAAGGGCTTGCAAGGATTTTCTGCGGGCGTTGTTCCGAAAGGAAAAAAAAGCGTTGGAGGGACTCACTTATGTGTTTTGCAGTGATGATTACCTGTTGGATATCAACCGCCGGCACCTCGACCACGATTATTATACGGATATCATCACCTTCGACCTATCAGCCCCCGGCAGCGGCACCACGGCAGAGATCTATATCAGCGTAGACCGGGTGCGGGAGAATGCCCGGGTGCATGGGGAAAGCTTCCGGCGGGAA
>CBFGLD010000366.1:0-2365 GCA_965649495.1 uncultured Flavihumibacter sp.
TCTCAAGAAAAGGGCTTTACCAGAACCAGTGGGTCCGCACCAGCCAGGGAGATTGGCACCCGGTGCGTAAGGCCCGCTTTACCGGCGATGCCACTGCCCGAAAGCGGTACCGCCTCGATTACCAGGGTGGTATAGAAGGAGGGGCATTTTATTTGCGGAATTGTGGCTTCTTCTTCGCCCCTACCTCTTTTGGATTGTTGCCGGAACCAGCAGCAGCGGCAGGGGCAGCACCTCCCGACATACCCTTTTCCAGGTTGGAGTGATCCTTACCTGCCCAAACCACCGGGGTCGTGCAATAATTACTTAAATACGATCTGCCCCCGGATCTCGCCACCGGGATAGACACTGCTGTGAATGTTGATATAATAGAGCCCATCCAACAAAGCAGCCTCATCAAAGCTGGCATAACTGGTAGTTACCAGGTCAGCTTCAAAGGGATTGGTATCCTGACCCAGTGAGAAGAGTGGAATGATCACTGGTGCGTTTACTCCCGGTGACGCTGGCCCATGGATATGGCTGGCCGTAACGGTACCAACCAGGTCTTTCCAGCTCATGTCCAGTTCCAGCACTTTTGTATCCGTATGATAGGTGATCTGAAAAGTACCGGTAGCCGGAGAGTTATTCGGGGTAGCTTCCTGCAAACCGTCCATCGGGAGGCTTTTGGTTTTATATTTCTTCTGGATTTTATCGCCCTGTTTCATTACTTCCTGCTCTGCCAGCACATCCGGCGAATCGGCCAGGGTATTCATCTTGGTGCAGGAAAATAGTTGAACCAGGACCAGGCTGGTTACAGCAAGCAACGGTAAAATGGAAGGTTTCATATGAAGACCATTTAAGGATGAAAAATCACCTGGGAGAGGGTACCGATCACCTGCTGTATAAATGTATTTTATTTTTCCGTGATATTAAAGTATTCCATTACTTTTTGTTCCGTTCGATGGTGCCACCGGATTTCGGTTGGGTACACCTCCCTTCTCAGGCGCTTATAGAGGATTACCGCTTCTTTCAGGCTGTGCAGCAAGGAATCCCTTGAATATGCTGCGATCGTTGATTGGAGGGCTTCCAGGTCCTCCGGCGGTAGCAGGGTTTCCAGTTTCCTGACACCACGCGGTAAGCTGTTGTGCTTGAGGTGCAGCAAGGGGCCCAGTACTACCTGGCGCAAATACCCCAGGAAGTCGACCGCTTCCAGGTATTCGCCGCGGCCAATCTTCAATAAAGCGTAATGGATCCATATCCAGAACCGGTCTTCTATCCATTGCAGATCGGGATAAGGAAACTGGTATGGTGTCTGGTCCAGGACCTGTTGCAACCGGCCATCGGTATCCAGCAGAACCTGGGGTTGTTCCACCCGGAGGTGGAATTCCTCCAGGGTTACAAATTTGATATCAACATGCAACAAAGGATTGTCGTAAAGGCAGATCAGGAGCCTGGGTTCGCCCACGTGCTCACCGGTAAACCCTGACAGGAGTTGCCCGAGGCGATGGGCATAGTGGAGCATTTTGCTTTTATCGTGAGCGATTTTTGTCCGGGTAACCAGTACCAGGTCCAGGTCCGAATACGCATCCAATTCGTGGGTGAGCCAGGAACCAGCCACGGCTAATCCAATAACCTGGTCGTCTGCTTCCAGGATCCTTGTCGCCTTTTCAGCAAATGCTGCCTGTATCATGAGGGCATTTTACTTTTCCCGCGAAGCTGGTCCAGGAAGAACAGGATGACCGCCAGGTTCACCTCCGAGGTGGTCCAATGCCCTACCTTTTCATAGGTCTGGAAGCTGGCATTGATGTTATGCTTGCGGTAAACCTGCTGGCAGTTGAGGTATCTGTCCTGCACATTATTGCCGATATGGGTATTGATGATCCTGCGTTCTTCTTCGTTGTAGGCGTCGTCGAACTGAACGGCATCGTTATCATCCAGTTTGCCCATGTAGATGAACTGGGGGATCTGCCGGTAGGCGGCCATATCAAACTCATGACCGGCAAGCTCCGAAAAATCGTTTATGCCTACAGGATAGTTCAGAGGGATTTTATTGATCTCTTTTACGGGGAACATCAGTTCCCCGTTGAATCCACCTATTGCCAGCGCTTTGATTTTATCGGGATGGAGAAAGGAAAACCTATTGGTAAACGTTCCGGAGGCGGAAAAACCGTTCATGAAAAATTTATCTTCCACCTGGATATTCCTGGATGCCAAAACCGCGCGGGCATCCTTTATCATGGCCAGCAGTTGCAGGTCGAGCCGTTTGAGGTCGGGCGTATTTTCCAGCAGGATGTCCCGGTCCAGCGCGTGCGTATACATCAGTGGCTGGGAGGCGGGCCTGGGGAAGACCGGGACCAGTAAAGCAATCTGTAATTCCGTGGAAATGGTA
>CBFGLD010000367.1:0-2338 GCA_965649495.1 uncultured Flavihumibacter sp.
GCCTTCCCCAGGTCAGTGAGCGCCCCCCTACATGATAGCCGCGGAACCAGTCGAATCGCTTGATCTCGGTATACGGGCAATCCTTTTCATTGACCCAGAAATCCAGGTTGGTTTCGTTGAGCGGATAATCCCTTTTTAAAACCGGATAGTCCTCGATCATTTGCTGGGTACGTCCACCACGATGGGGGAAATCCCAGGGATGTTTGTTGGCGTTGACATAATCCTTGACATGTTCCACATTCCTGCCCCTTTCGAGCATCAGTGTTTTCATGCCTTTTTCCGTCAGTTCCTTAGCGGCCCATCCCCCGCTGATTCCAGAGCCAATTACAATGGCATCATAAGTATTCTCAGCCATGATTTGTTGTTTGTGGTTTGTTGTTTTAGTTTTTGGTTGGTTGCTGCTTTATAATAAATCAAATATCACATAGTAGTACCGCTTTTCTCAGGGAAGCTACCTTATCCGCTGCGGAGGGGATGAATTCCTGGGCCACATATCCTTTGAACCCTGTTGCAGCAATGGCGCGCATGATGGCAGGATAATATAACTCCTGGGATTCATCGATCTCGTGCCTGCCCGGGTTGCCGCCGGTATGGTAATGCCCAAAGTACTGGTGGTTAGTTTGTATAGAACGCATGATATCTCCTTCATCAATCTGCATGTGGTAAATATCATAGAGCAGACTGAAATGCGCGGAATCCAGTCGCTTGCAGAGTTCAATCCCCCAGGCAGAACGATCACACATATAATCCTTGTGGTCTACCCTGCTGTTTAATAATTCCATATGCAGGACCACCTTATTTTTTTCAGCAACAGACAGTATCTTTTTTAAACCCTCCACCGAATTTTTCAGTCCGGTTTCATCATCCATTCCATCCCTGTTTCCACTGAAGCAGATCAGGTTCCGATATCCGGCCCTGGCAACCAATGGGATGATCTCGGAATAATTACTCACCAGTTTCGCATGATACTGGGGGTTATTAAAGCCGTGAACCAGGTTGATCTCCGCACCATTACACATGGATGAATCGAGGCCATGTTTTTTCAACACTTCCCATTCCTTCGGACCCACCAGGTCAATGCCTTTAATTCCAATCTCTTTGGCAACCTTGCAGAGTTCCTCCAGGGGAAGGTGGCCATAGGTCCACCGGCAAACGGCATGGTTGATATTTCCTTTCATTGAATTCATGTCACTGGTATCATTACAGGATGCCAGCGCCGCAACGGGCGAGAGAGCAACACCTGCTCCCGCCACCAGCATCTTTTTCACGGCATCCCTTCTGTTTTCTTGTTTCATAGTGCTGTTATCAGGCTCCTGCGATGGAAACCTTTTTTTTGTTACGCATATAGATGACCAGCCCGGTGAATGCAATTACCAGGATTATAGGAATAATTCCCGTAGCACGTAATACCTCGGGGCCCGCAGTGAGCTGGGCCTGGGCATATTGAGCGGCTTCACTGGATCCCGCCGCAGCCGAACGGTAGCTGTCTAACGTTGCTCCTTCCGGCAATTGCTTCATCAGCAGCCTGTCATAGAAACCTCCCATGAATAAGGTATATACCGAAACGGCAAACATGCCTGCGCCTCCCATGAGATTGAGCCCCAGGGCGCCCGACTTCGGAATGTTTTCAGCTACAAATCCCAGCATGGTGGGCCAGAAATAACAAACGCCGATACCAAAAATCACGGCAGCAAAATAAATGGCCGAACCCGATACGGTACTCAACAAATACATACCCACGGCGGCCATGATAGCTGACATCAGCAGCACACCCTGCGGCGAAAACTTATGTACCACAGGTTCTGCCAGTCCCCGGCCTACCACCATGATGCCGGTTGTAATGGTCAGTATGAGAATCGGGTTGTCGGTGACATTATTCAATAATACACCCACCCACTGCCCGGTGAACAATTCTGTTATGGCCGTACCGAACATGGCGATGAACATAAAGAGGAATAAAGGGGTTGCGACCGCTTTATACATTTCGGCGGTTGAAATACCAGCGGCAACCCGCTCCGTAACCGGAAAGTCGAGCCTTGAAAAAAGGTAGCCGTAAATCAGTGTAGGTATAATCATCATTGCAACCTGTATCTGCCAGCCGATGCCCAGTTTATCAAATAAAAATACAATCAGTGTTCCGATGAATATGCCTCCGGGGAACCACAAGTGAAAGTGGTTCAGTTTGGTAGTCTTGTTCTCCGGATACAGTGTGGCTACGAGCGGGTTACAGGCGGCTTCCACGGTTCCGTTGGCTATGCCGATCAACAGCGTGGAAAGAAATAAGGTCCAGAACGCACCCGCAAAAATGGTCAACAGGATGCCGGCCAGATGGAACACA
>CBFGLD010000368.1:0-2337 GCA_965649495.1 uncultured Flavihumibacter sp.
CCTCCCCGCCATATATACCTTTAATGCATTGACGGAAGGCCATGCATTTATCCGGAAGATCAAAAGCGAAAACCCGTCCGGCATCGTTAAGGATGACATTGCCGTTTCGCTGTTGGAAGAACCCGCGGAAAGTTATAATTCCCGTATAGCGTCTTCCATTGAACGAATCCGGCAGGAACTTCCAAGCTTTTTATTGGTTGAACCACCCGCATCCTGGATGGGAGGGCAATCGGTATACCTGGTGGAAAATGGGAAGTTTTATGGGATGGGAATCCTGAAGGAGGACCCGCTGCTGGTTCCGCCTTCGCTGGAGGAATGGAAAAAAAGGTTGGAACCCTCTGCTGATAACGATTATATCAGGGGGTTGATTTTTCAGTTTGCAGTGAAAAGTTCTTATACCCGGCTTAACCTGCAATTACATTGAGCCGGATATTCGCAATCCAGTATATTAATCCTGATTTATTTCCATGCCAGCCAGGTGATGGCAGCAATGATGCTGTACAAAACCACAACAATCAGGAATAACTTTCCGGTACTTGCTTGTGAAAGGTCGAACAATCGTTTCATAGAAAACCATTTTAAGTTTAAAAAAAATGATCAGACGGTAACGATGTTTTTCAGTGGTATTTGCCCTTAAATTACACAATTTTCGTCATATCTTGAGTCAAACGCTTTGTAATTATGCACAGAGAATTAAGGTCCTGGTTTAGTCCGGCGCTCCAAAAAGAAATGCCCGTTGCTGTCTATGGCCATTATGGCTTCGCACTGTTACTGATTCCAACGGCCGCAGCCGATTACCTGGAGTATGAGCGTTTCCAACTGATAGATGCTATCCGCCCCTTTATTGAATCTGGAAAAGTGAAAGTGTTTTCGGTTGACAGTATCAATAATGAAAGTTGGATGAATAACCAAATGGAGCCACGCCATAAAGCCATCCGGCACCAGCAATGGAACGATTATATTTTCAACGAGGTGATTCCTTTTATCCGCACCTTCACCAGCGCCGATACTCCCATCATTGTATCCGGGGCTTCTTTCGGTGCACTGCATTCCGCCAATCTTTTCTTCCGGAGGCCCGACCTGATCCAGGGATTTATTGCCATGAGCGGCGTCTACGACCTTACCGAATATACCAAAGGCTATTTTGATGAAGATGTGTATTTCAACAGCCCGGCACACTACCTTCCGCAACTTTCGGATCATCATATCCTGGAGCAGATCCGGAAAAGTCACCATATCCATATTCTGAGTGGGAGTGGGGCTTATGAAGATCCCGATGCAGCTCGCCAACTGGCTGGCATCCTGTATAGTAAAGGAATCTGGTATGAACTGGATATCTGGGGCGCTGACATGACACACGATTGGCCCACCTGGCGGAATATGTTACCGCATTACCTGGCTACCCGCTTCTGATAAAAGGGCACAAAATTCTTTTCTTGGGATCATGCGGGCTCCCAGGCTTTCGAGGTGTTCGGTATAGACCTGGCAGTCTATCACCATCAATCCTTCTTTTTGCAACTGCTGAACCAGCCTGATGAAGGCAAATTTGCTGGCGTTGGGAATACGGGAAAACATGCTTTCCCCGAAAAATACCTTTCCCAGCTTAACACCGTATAATCCACCCACCAACTTTCCGTCCTCCCAGGCTTCAGCGCTGTGCGCATACCCCAACCGGTGTAAATCAGTATATGCCCGGGTCATGTCTTCCCCGATCCAGGTGCCGGTTTGTCCCGCCCTTGGAATATCCCTGCAGGCCCGCACCACCGCATCGAATGCGGTATCGCAGGTGAACCGGAATCGCTGTCCATTTAGCAGTGGACGCATGCTTTTGGAGATTTTCAATTCACCCGGGAATAAGACAAACCGGGGATCCGGACTCCACCACAGGATAGGCCCTTCACTGTACCAGGGGAAAATACCCGATCGGTACGCCTGCAGTAACCTTTCAGTGGACAGATCACCGCCAATGGCCAGCAACCCATCCGGTTCTGCCGCTTCAACCGGAGGGAAATCAGTGCTGTCATCCAGGAAAAAAAGACTCATCAGGTAGTAGTGATTTCAAGGGTGGCGCCAATGCCCCTCTCCGTTATGGCATCACACATGGGCTTCAGATCCTCATACTCCCCATTTTTAACCGCATATTTCCCCTTCGTATGAATGAGCAGGGCACATTGTTCTGCCTGTTCGGTACTGTGACCACATACCTCTACCAGGGTCTCAATAACCCAGTCGAAAGTGTTTACTTCATCGTTCCAAACAATTAGCTGGTAGGGATCAGCGGTATCGGTTAGTACCAACACCTCTTCTTCCAGTTCATGTTCCGTATCCGCTTTGTAG
>CBFGLD010000369.1:0-2252 GCA_965649495.1 uncultured Flavihumibacter sp.
GATGGTGGTGACCTGCATGGAGCCGATGCAGAGGATGAGCAGCAGGAAGCGGGTAAAGCTTTGGCGGTCGAGCAGGCTGTTGGTCGGGCGGTTAGCCATTGCCGTTACTGCGCTAAGTTCGGTGCGGTGGAGCCGGAGGAAGATAAAAGCAAAGAACGCACCGAAGATACACCAGCTGATGAAGGCGGTACCGCTGGAGGAAGCCAGGATCACTTTTTTGACGAAGACCGCTTCGATGGCGGTGAGCACCAGTGCCCAGAGGCGGAATTTGATCTCCGGTTTTTTCAGCAGGGCGAAAGAGAATTTTTCCCGGGTGGTATCCAGTACGAAATAGCTGCCGGCAATAATGAGGGCAATCCCCAGGAGGCCCCAGCCGTTGGGGATCTCCCCCAATAGCAGGATGCCAAAGAGCAATCCCACCACCGATTTGTAGGCGTTGATGGGTCCCAACACCGACAGTTCGCCTTTTTCCAGTGCCCGCACGAGGAAGCTGTTACCGGTAGCGCCTACGATGCCGCCGAGGATGGAATAGAGCCAGAAGTCTGCCGGCAGGGAGGGTACATCAACCAGGAACAGGAAGGGCAGGCAGGCGGCCGACAGCAGCAGGTAGGTGAGGAAATTGACCTGCAGGGGGTGGTGGCCCAGTGCCGTGAGTTGTTTCTGGAAAACATTCCCCACGGGGTTGGAAACGATGCGGAGCGTAACGGCTGTGATAACCAATAAGATGTCAGTCATATACAGGACCCCTTAACATTAAGATAATAATTCCTTAATGCAGCGGATTTCGGTGCGTGGGGCAATTGCGCGAAATTAAGGTTAGTCAAAGCAAGTTTATGAAAGCACTGGTAAATGAATCGGGTTCTGTACAGGCCTACCTGGAAGAATACCTGATCATCGATCCGCAACTGGATATTCCTTTGGGCATAGTGCTGGGCGGTTGCGTGTACGATTCGCATGGCCATTTCAAGGGCAAGCTCGTGGGTGGTGTGTTGTATGGCCTCAACGGGGAGAAGCTGGCCGAGACGGGCCAGCCGCCGCTGGGGGTAGGGCAGCCCGAACTGCGTAACCTGAAACGGGATCAGTGGAACCTGCTGGAAGGCATCCGCGACCACCAGTGTCCGTGGATCCAGCCCAGTTCCAAATGGTCGGGTAAGCCGCTGGTGGCCTACCTTAGCGACTAAAAGATATGAACAGCAAAGACATATTCATCCTCTCCGTGGCTGGTTTGGTTGCGGTGGTCATGATCCTGTTGCTCATCCTCAAGAACAAGCGGGACCGGAAAAAGTATTTCTCTTCCGGTCCGGGTGATGCCGTGGAAGAAGAGCGCGGGGAGCATCATCATCACCGCGATACCTTATAAGGGGCGCCCGGCACCGACCAGGGGTCAAAGGAAACCGAAAAGACGTTTTCGATCATGCGTTCCTGCTGCCGGTATTGCCGGGAGAAGTAGAGCCGCTTTTCCTGTTCGTGGTAAAAGGGGCAGAATTCGGCCTGTGCTGAGTTGATGTTTTTGCCGAGGTTCAGAGGTTTCGTCCATCCTTCTCCGTTACGATAGCTGATATAGAGGTCCACTTCCCCATAACCACCAGGGTCAGACGAAAAATAGATGATATAATCTTCGTCGGGCGAGATGAAGGGGTTGGATTCCCGCTCTTTCGTATTGATGGGTGTTCCCAGGTTACGGGGATGCTGGTATTCCCCGTTTTTGAATACCGAGACATAGATATCGGAACTGCCGATGCCGTTTTCATTTGATTTCATGAAATAGATATTGCCGTTACGGGCGATGGAAGCATAGGATTCCGAGCTGTCGGTATTGATAGTATTACCCAGGTGGTAGGGTTGGGACCATCCCCGGGTGGTACGGTTGACCGCCCAGATATCGAATCCTTTACGGTGAGGCATAGTCGCAATGGGGCGGTTGGACTGGAAGAGGACAGTTTTGCCATCGGGACTGAAGATGGGGTCAATGTCTTTCCAGGCGGCGGTGGGGCTGCTGAAGCTGGCCACGGTGGGGGAGGACCATTTGCCGTTGATCCGTTGGGATTCCATGATCAGCAGGGTATCGCGTTTACCGCCGGACTGCACCCAGAGGGCGGTACGGGAATCGGGGGAGAGCGTGAACCCGAACACGCCGTCGTTGGAAATGACACCTGGTTCAAAGCGGGTGGGGATAGAGTCACTGCTGCGGGTCGTTCCAGGGGCTGAGTGTGCCGGAGCCGTTTGGCACCAGGAGAATACGTAATACAGCA
>CBFGLD010000370.1:0-2215 GCA_965649495.1 uncultured Flavihumibacter sp.
ATGCCCTCTCTTTTGTAATCCAGTCCATATAAAGGCTGGCCGGTAACGATCTTTTTCCCGTCCACATTTTTGCGGGAGGTGCCGATGATCTTGAAATCGCTGTTGTTTTTCAGTTCCACTTCTTTGGGCACTTCGATGGCTGCTGCGGCGGAAGCCATTTCACCATAGGAGGCGGATTTACCACTGGTTTTGTGGTGGAGCATGCTGACTTCGGTGGTTACTTCCTCTACCGGAACCTGCCAGGCTTTGGCAGCGGCTTCGCGCAGCATGCGGCGGGCGGTAGCGCCGGCCATGCGCAGGCTTTTCCAGCCCTGGCTGATGGATTGGCTGCCACCGGCCAACTGGCGGGTGAATACTTTGGTATTGAGCGGTGCCTGTTCCACGATCACGTTCTTCCAGTCCACATCCAGTTCTTCGGCCACCAGCATGGGCATGGAGGTTTTGACGTTCTGGCCGATCTCGGGGTTGGGCGACATGATGGTGACCAGGCCGTTCTCTCCGATCTTAAGGTAGCCATTCAGTTCAAACCATTCTTTGGGCATTTCGAGGGCTTCTTTCGGGCTGGAGGTACAGCCGGCGAGCCAGGTGAAGCTCAGCAGCAGTCCGCCGCCGGCCATTACCGAAGACTTCAGGAAAGATCTCCTGCCGATATATGTTTTGATGGTAGTCATGGTATTAATCGTTGATAAGTGAAGCAGCGGTTTTAACAGCAGCTTTGATGCGCAGGTAGGTACCGCAGCGGCAGATATTGCCGTTCATGGCGGTTTCGATCTGTTCATCGGTGGGGTTGGGCGACTCTTTGAGCAGGGCGGCAGCGGTCATGATCTGCCCCGCCTGGCAATAGCCGCACTGGGGCACATCGTGTTCCAGCCAGGCCTGCTGAACCGGGTGGTCGCCGTTTTCCGAAAGTCCTTCGATGGTGGTGATCTGCTGGGATCCCACGGAAGAAACGGGGGTCATGCAGGAGCGGGTAGCTTTGCCGTCGAGGTGGATGGTGCAGGCGCCGCACTGGGCTACGCCGCATCCGAACTTGGTACCCACCAGGTTGAGGTGGTCGCGCAGCACCCATAATACGGGCGTGGCGGGATCCACATCCACGTCCATTTTTTTCCCGTTAACAGAGAGGTTGAAAGTTGCCATGATGTAGTTGGAGTTTAACCGCGTTAAAATTGACTATGGAAGTTAACTAAAAATCAGATATCAATTTTGGTATCTGCTTCTGAGGGGAGGTAATGTTCATGCGTTTTAACCGGCGCTGGTTTCCGCTTGTTCATCTTCATTTGAAAAACATCTACCAGCAGGGCGAATGCCATAGAAAAATAAATGTATCCTTTAGGGATATGAACTTCCAATCCTTCCGCGATCAGGGAGACACCGATCAGTAATAAAAAGCTCAAAGCGAGCATTTTAAAGGCGGGGTGATTGTTCACGAACCTGCTGATCGGTTCTGACGCGAACAACATGACGCCCACACTTACCACCACGGCGGTATACATGATCCAGAGTTGATCAACCATACCTACGGCTGTAATGATACTATCAATGGAAAACACGAGGTCAAGAATCAGTATTTGTCCAATGGCACTGCCAAAGGTAGTCACCTTGATATGCTTTGAGGTATCGCCCTCCTCCCCTTCCATCTTATGATAGATCTCAGAGGCGCTTTTGTAGAGCAGAAATATTCCACCGCCAATCAGGATCAGGTCTTTTCCGGAGATATTGTTTGAAAGAATGGTGAACAGGTTTCCTTCTAATTTGAGAATGAAAGAAATGATCGTCAATAGCAGCAGTCGCATCAGCATTGCCAGCAAAAGTCCGAGTCGCCTTCCCTTTTTTTGCTGGTGTGCGGGTAAGCGGTCCGTTACAATAGATATAAAAATTATGTTATCAATCCCTAAAACGACTTCCAGAAGTATTAGGGTTACCAGGGCAATTATCAATTCCATTTCAAATTATTTCGTCATTATTTTATACCTATACCGCAGCAAATCTACTCAATTTGTGGTTCCTGATTAACCAGCCCGCTATCTCCCGTAAAATAAAACTGTATTTTTAAAGGAGTAGTCAGCGCAAGGAATTTATATATGGCAACAATGAACGTATTGGTATGCAACCAACCGAAAAATTTCAAGTATGAAACAAGAGAGCAGCCGCTGGCTACTGAAGGCCAATCGATCATTAAAATCAAACGGATAGGTGTTTGTGGTACCGACCT
>CBFGLD010000371.1:0-2206 GCA_965649495.1 uncultured Flavihumibacter sp.
TGATCTCGCCGGTGAGTGAATCGCCGGACTGAAGTACCAACTGGGCAGGTTTGAAATTTTGCTGGGCGGAGGCCGACAAACTGATGCCGGCAAATAGCAGGGTAAGGACTTTTTTCATGAGGTGGTTTTACAGGCAGCAAGTATAGTACAAAAGATCCCATGCACCAATAGCATTATCTTTGCAAGATGCAATTACCCTCTGCCTTACTGGAACAAGCGGTGAATGAATTCAGCAAATTGCCGGGCATCGGAAAAAAGACCGCGCTCCGGCTGGCGCTGCATTTGCTGAAGCAGGATGCCGACAAGGTGAAGGCCTTTGGCGAAGCGGTGATCCGCATGCGGCAGGAGACGCGGTTCTGCCAGCGTTGCCACAATATTTCGGATAGCCTGCTCTGTGGTATATGCTCCAACCCGATGCGCAAGCAGGACCAGATCTGCGTGGTGGAGACCATACGGGATGTGATCGCCATTGAGAATACACAGCAGTTCAGCGGCACCTATCATGTGCTGGGAGGTGTCATCTCACCGCTGGACGGGGTGGGACCGGACCAGCTGAACATCGAGTCCCTGCTGGAGCGGGCGGCGGGTGGTGGCATCAACGAGATCATCTTTGCGCTGAACCCCAATATACAGGGAGATACCACCATCTATTATATCCAGAAGAAGATGCGCCCCGCCAATATCCGCTTCACCACCATTGCCCGCGGGATCTCCTTTGGAGGCGAGCTGGAATATGCCGATGAGATGACGCTGGCGCGCAGCCTGCAGCACCGGATGCCGGTGGAGCAACTGCGGGTTTGACCCAAAGTCCCTATCTTTGCAGCGCCCAGGTGGATTTGTTTATTGTTCGACCTGGCGCCCGCTGAACCGGCGGCCTGACAGAACTAATAAACGTCCCCGAAACGATGAGTTTTCAGTTTCCCGCGTTTGTTACGTTCTGCCCGGAACATTGGATCACCTGTTCAAACGCAAGACATTATGACCGACATACGCAGTGCATTATCCCAAAGGATCCTGATCATTGACGGCGCCATGGGCACCATGATCCAGCGCCACAAGCTGGAGGAAGCCGATTACCGCGGACAGCGCTTCGCCGACTGGCCCACCGACCTGAAAGGCAATAACGACCTGCTCTGCCTTACACAGCCGCAGATCATTGAAGGCATTCACCGGCAGTACCTGGAAGCCGGCGCCGATATCATTGAAACCAATACCTTCAACTCGCAGCGCGTGAGCCTGGCCGATTACCAGATGGAGTCGCTGGCGTACGAGATCAATTACGAAGCGGCGCGGATAGCACGCAAGGCTGCCGATGACTTTACCGCTAAAGACCCCTCCAAACCAAGGTGGGTGGCCGGCGCCATCGGCCCCATGAACAAGACCCTGAGCCTGTCGCCCGATGTCAACAATCCCGGTTTCCGCGGACTGTTGTGGGACGAGGCCGTGGATGCCTATTACGAGCAGGTGAAGGGACTGGTGGAGGGTGGTGCGCAATTGTTGCTGGTGGAGACCATCTTTGACACCCTCAATGCCAAGGCAGCCATCTTCGCCATCAAAAAATATTTCCAGGAGCGGGATGCGGGCGGCGACAAAGGCCGTTCCGAGTTACCCATCATGATCAGCGGCACCATCACCGATGCCTCGGGAAGAACGCTGAGCGGACAGACACTGGAAGCCTTCTACATTTCGGTTATGCATGCCCGGCCGCTGAGCGTGGGACTCAACTGCGCACTGGGGGCAAAGGAGATGCGCAGTCATATCGAAGAGCTAAGCCAGCTGGCAGCCTGCTACACTTCCGCCTATCCCAATGCCGGCCTGCCCAACGCCATGGGTGAATACGATGAGCAGCCGGAAGACACGGCGCACTTCCTGGAAGAGTGGGCGAAGGAAGGATTCGTAAACATCGTTGGCGGATGCTGCGGAACTACACCTGACCATATCCGTCATATTGCAGAACACGTAAAAAATTTCCAACCACGACAACTACCGGTTGTTGAAACAACGATCACAGCATGACAAGCATACAACCCTATTTAAGATTATCGGGACTGGAGCCGCTGGTGGTAAGGCCCGAATCCAATTTTATCAATATCGGCGAGCGGACCAATGTGACCGGCTCCAAAAAGTTTGCGCGGCTGGTGCGCGAGAACAAATACGAAGAAGCGCTGAGTGTTGCCCGCCAGCAGGTAGAGAACGGCGCCCAGGT
>CBFGLD010000372.1:0-2189 GCA_965649495.1 uncultured Flavihumibacter sp.
GAGAGAGCGAAGCTGGGTTAGTTGATTTAATTCACTTAGGTCCGCATCGCTTATACTGCTGCCGCTGAGCGAAAGCTTGCGGAGATTCACCAGGCGGGAAAGGCTTTTAATACTCTGAGGACTAAGCTTCAAATCGTCGAGTTTCAGCCAGACCAATTGCGGCTTCAATTCTTCCAGCGTTTGGAAAATGGAATCATCCGTGCGCTGTGCTGAAAGAAAACTAACGGAGAGATAATTGCTGTTCTGTGCAAGGGGCAGTACCATTACGCCTGCATCGCGAAGACGTTCAACTGCTGTAGCTGGCGCCGGCGCCACGGGCACGGAAGGCAACAGGTCTGAAACTAAGCCTTCGGGGCCACCTGCAGATTTTCCCGTTTCTAAAGCGGCTAAAACTGTTTTCATCTTGCCATCCTGCTCCATCTCCCCTACTTTTTTATTGAAGGGTACACCACTCCTTACCCACCAATGCAAGAGGGAGATCTCTTCGGGCGTAAGTTGACTTTTTGCTTTGGGAGGCATATGCTTTTTCGCCTCCAGGGGGAGCAGCAATCTTTTTATCATTTCGCCCTCACTGTTTTCTCCGTCCTTCGGGTCGGGCAATATGGGGCCATCTTCTCCCCCTTCGAGGATCCATTCCTCCCCATCGAGACGGAGCCCGCCTTTCTGTTTTGAATCGCCATGGCAGCCTACACAGCGGGCTTCGAATATCGGCTGTACCAGTCCGTTATAGACTGCCACCTGCTGTATATTGGGTACTGAATCGAGCACAGGGCCGGTCTCAACTTCTCCACCCAACCCCTCTGTGAGATAGCCCTCACCATGGGTAAGTGTTCCGCCAAAATGCCCCGTGATGGTGATCAGCAAAACCAATAATATAGTCCCCCATCGGGTGGAGCTGCTTCCCTTTTTGTGGAGGCTGAAAAGAATGCCTGCCATAACGGTGGTAGCTATCCCAAGCCATTGATGGTAGAGCACGAGGTCCTCATCATAATCTGCTGTGCCCGAAAGAAGGAAACCGCTTATACTGGAAAGCAGGGCGCTGATAAAACCGATCAATAACATCAGTGGAACAACAGAACGTAGCTGTGCATGTGCCGGACGGATGGCCAGCAGGTCAAAAAAACAGGCAAGCAATAAGATCCCGATGGGCAGGTGCACCAGCAGCGGATGAAAACGGCCAATGAATTCCAGCATATTATTGATAGCGTTTACGGATCTCGTTCATCATGTGTACGTTGATGGCCCATTGGTCGGCCACGGGCTGCTGGGTATGGGGCATCACGGGCATATAGGTAGGCGGACCGAATTCGGTGAGAAAGGTAATGTTTTGGCCGGCCTTTTTCCTGCGCTCCACGATCTTGTCCCACCATTTGAAATGCTGTTCCACCACATGTACCCATTCTTTGGCGCGGGGATCATTAACCTGCGGACCTTCGGGGTGCCCCACACGCGCATGCACATGCGAACTTTTATCCAGCGCCATGGAGATGGTCTCTTCCTGGTCGCCCAACATGCTTTCATGCACATTACACCAGTGTGAAATATCGAGGGTCAGCTCCATCTGCGGATGCATCTCCATATAATCGCGGGCGATATTGGCGGCAAAAAGAATCCTTCCGCGGTGGGTTTCCTGGTAGATGGGAATACCGGTTTTTGCGGAGCGCTCCAGTGCGAAATCGATGAAGCGGCGATTGCTGTTGTAGCTAAAATGATCGCGGCCGGCGTGGCAATTGACATAGATCGGTTTGATGTCTTTATGTTCGGTTGCACTTGCTACGCTGTCGGTGAATGTTTTCAGGTGTTCTTCCACGTTAGTCTGCCATCCCCCGCATAAAAATCCGGCCGAGAGGCCATGTTTCTGTACGGCTTCGGCGATCTCCTGCTGCTGCTTTGCCTCTCCCGGCCACCATACTTCGATGCCATCATAGCCTTCCTTTTTTGCGGCGGCGCAGAAGGCGTCCATGGTTCCGGTGAATCCCCAGTTGGTGGCGAGGATGATGAGTTTGGAGGCGAGGGGGTTGGGGGTTAGCCAACTGTCTTTGACGGTCCAGACGCCGGCAGTGGCGAGGGTGGTGTTTTTTAGGAAGTTGCGTCGGTTCATATGGTGTTTTAATAATTCTTACTTCTTACCTCTTACATCTTACCTGCTGTCCAGGTGTCTGACAAGTTTTCGTCGCCGGGGGCGACGG
>CBFGLD010000373.1:0-2156 GCA_965649495.1 uncultured Flavihumibacter sp.
TCCGAATCCATGCTGCTGCAGGCCAGGGAAAAGCTGGCCGGCAGGGAGCATGTCCGTTTCTTCCAGGCCGATATCACCCAGCCCTGGCCCTTTGCCGACGCGGCCTTTGACCTGGTGACCTTCAGCCTGGTGCTGGAACACATCGAACAGCTGGGCCCCGTCTTCCACGAAGCCGCCCGCTGCCTGCGCCCCGGCGGCCGCCTCTACCTCGGCGAGTTGCACCCCTTCAAGCAATACACCGGCACGAAGGCCCGCTTCGAAACCGAAGCCGGCACCCAGGTGGTGGACTGCTACAACCACCACATCAGCGACTTCCTCCAGGCTGCCCGCGCCGCCGGACTGCAGTTAATGGACCTCAACGAATATTTCGACCCGGAAGAAGGGGAAGCAGAGCCCGCCAATACCCGCACCACAAGCGGCAGCGGCAGCACCACCAACAGCGGCCTCCCGCGCATACTCACCCTGCTGTTTGAAAAGGAGGGGTAGTAGTGGGATTAATACTTTGAAATGTAGGGGCTAATTAGTAAATTGATAGTATGAAAATGCTGGAACATAAGAGAAAAGCAATTGCAGGATTAAAAAGAACAAGGACCTCCTTATCACAGAAAGCGAGTGAGGAAAAGGATCTTTTATCCCGGGATTTCTCTGTTATTGAAGATCATAAATCAGGGCTTAAACGGATTCAGCAATTAGCTGCCCAGGCAGGTAAAGGTGCAGTAGCGGAGGCCAGGGTATCCAGGTTGGTGCGTGTTTATTCCAAAGGAGACAAACTGGTTCAGGTCAATCATAAAGGGAGGGAAATCAGCTTTAAAGGTATGATTCAGGACAAACCCCTGTACGTGAAATATAAACCAGCCACCAAGCTGTATGCCTCTTCAAAATAAGAAGCGGCTCCGTATCATGGCTGGCCCCAATGGAAGCGGCAAGAGCACCATTTTAAAGGCCATAAGAAATCAATTTTACTGCGGTCCCTTTATCAATGCAGATGAAATTGAACGCTCTTTTCAAGAGAAGGGGCTTTTGAATACCATTTCGGAATACAACCTGACCATTCAGGAGGAGGACTTTACACAATTCATGGAAAGGGCTGGTAGTAGTTGGGTTGAAAAAGCCAGGGAAGAAAAACAAACACTTCATGTTTTAAGTAAGGAAGGTATCCTGGTTACAGAAGGATCTCCATCACCATACGATGCTGCGTTAGCTGCAGATTTTATCCGTCATAGTTTAATAAAACAAGGGAAGACTTTTACTTTCGAAACCGTGCTGAGTCACCCTTCAAAGGTTGATTTTCTTCGCCATAGTAGATCAAAAGGCTACGATAATTACTTATACTTCATTTGTACCATCGATCCCGCAATAAATATTTCGAGGGTAGCGCAGCGCGTAGAACTTGGAGGGCATTCAGTGCCGGAAGATCGGATTATCAACCGGTATTGGAAATCCTTAGAAATCCTGGCGCAACTGATACCATTGTGCTACAGGGTCTATTTATTTGATAACTCCCGTGAAGACCTGAGTATGCAGCCCATCGCCACCATTGATTCAAACAGAGCGTTGAAAATTCACCAGGAAAATGTTCCCTGGTGGGTCGATGAATATGTGATACAAAAACTCTACAAGTAACCTGGTATTGAGTTGGTACCCCCCCTGCAAATACACTGCACACATCCTCCCTAAGTTTACCGTCCAACCCAAACTCATGGTACTATGCCAGCACAAAACCCTGCCATCCAAACACAGGTGGACCAGTTCCTGCATGCCTTCCGGAACCTCGACCTGCTGATGATCGACCTGCTCCTGGACGAACACCTCACGTACCAGGACTTCCCCAAACCCGTCTTCCTGCAGAAGCTGGGCATCGCCTTCCGGAACTTCCGGGAAAACGGCAACAGCCAGCTGCTCTGCTTTCCCTCCCATTGCGGCAACGGCTGCGGCTCGGGACCGGGTAAGAGCGGCTTCCTTTTCGTGGGCGACAGCAGCCCGCAGTACCTGACTCTCATCATCCATTCCGAGCAAGGCAAGATCCGGGACCTCTTCGAGTGCAACAATATGGCCGCCCGCCGAATCGTGCCGCGCTGCGACGAACGGATCTGGATTGACACCGCAAGCGCCGATGAACCCCCATTCTAACCCAGCCTGTGCCCCCTGAAACCACC
>CBFGLD010000374.1:0-2090 GCA_965649495.1 uncultured Flavihumibacter sp.
GAAAAAAAAGTACATGAGCTGGTCCGGGCCAGGGGGATGGAAAGTTATTGCCCGCTGAACAAGGTGCGAAAGAAGTGGAGTGACCGGTTTAAAGTGGTGGAAGAACCTTTGTTCAAAAGTTATCTTTTTGTGCGTTTATCGGAAGCGGAAAAGGCGGTTATCCGCTACGTTGACGGGGTGGTAAATTTTGTATATTGGTTAGGAAAGCCCGCTCAGGTGCGGCAGGATGATATCGAGCGGATCAAGCGTTTCCTGGACGAATATTCCGATATACGGGTGGAGCAGGTCAAAGATCCACAGGTGGGCGATAAAGTAATGATCCTTTCCGGGGTATTTATGGAGCAGGAAGGAACGGTATTGTCGGCCGACAAAAAGCGGGTGGAGATCCGCATAGAAAGTTTAGGAGTTAAGTTAGTAGCTCAAATCGACAAAGACAAGGTAGCACTCAAGTGAAACAATACAACATACAATCCAATTTATATATGCTGAAAAAGCTATACCAGGGTGCAGCCGTTCTGTCTGCACTTTTTTTATTGGTGGCCTGTGGTGCCAGTAAAAAGGCGCATGAGCAGCGTTTGATACTTCAGGAAGCGGAAACGCTGGATAAAGTACCCGTGGATCTTCCGGAACTGCAAATCCAGAAAGGAGACCTGTTAACCATCATGGTCTTTAGTGATAATAAAGAGGCTACCGAAATTTACAACCAGCCCCAGTCTTCCAGCTCCGCTTCTGTTGTTTCAGGTGGTGTCGGGGGAAACATTGCTGGATCGGGCAGGGGTTACCTGGTGGATGTAAACGGCAATATATATTTCCATTCGCTGGGGACTATCCCGGCGGCCGGAATCACCAAACGGCAATTGGGTGAATACATCAAGGAAAACCTGAAACCCTATTTACAAAATCCCTACGTGGTGGTGCGGTTTATGAGCGCTAAAGTGACCGTTATGGGAGAGGTAAGTCGGCCAGGGCAATTGGATCTGCCGGATCAGCGGCTATCACTGATGGATGCCATTGCACTATCCGGAGACCTGACGCCGTTTGCAAGACGGGATAATGTTTTACTCATCCGGGAGGTGGACGGTGCCCGCAAGATTCACCGGTTTGATCTGAGGAACGCGGATATTTTCAAATCCGAAGATTTTTACCTCCAGCAAAATGACCTGGTCTATATCGAGCCCAATCGGAAAAAGCCTACGGGTAACGAACAGGTCCTGCTCCGGAATCTTTCCATCGGAACAGGGGTACTCTCAGCAATTGCTTTACTCATCACGCTAATTACCCGTTAAATTATGGAAGAAGCGATCGACTACGGTTCGAAATCAAAACATAAGGTAACTCCTAAGGAATTAATATTCCGGTATATAAAGTATTTGCCCTGGGTGATCCTGGCCATCATTATTTCATTGGTGCTGGCCTGGAGTAACCTGCGGTATACGGCAAAGACATACCGGTCTACGGGCAGGATGATTTTAAAATCAGAAACCCCGATTGGCGGTGGCGATGAACGTTTCAACAGCATGTTCTCTATTGGCGGAGGCCCCAATTTGAACAACGAAATGGTCATGTTGAAATCGTCATCTTTTGTACAAAGGGTGGTACATCGCCTGAAATTACAAACCCAATATTATGGGGTAGGAAACGTGCGTTCCACCATGTTGTACAATTCCAGCCCGGTAAGACTGGAAATCGTTTCGCGAAAAGATTCCGGTTCTGTTGGATTTTCAGTTTCGATCCTGAACCAGACAGAGTACCGGTTGAACCAGGAGGAACAACCCCGGTTATTTGGCCAACTCATCGAAAATGAGCAGGGCGTATTTAAAATTCATTTTTCAGGTGACATGCCGAAAGAGGGGGAACGTGATTACCAGATTTTCTGGTATCCCCTGGATATCGCGGCAGAAATATTGATTGCTGGCATTGACATTCAACAGGTCAACGAAATGACCAATATCCTGGATGTGTCCTATATTTCAACTGATCGGGCATTAGCTGCAGATTTCGTAAATGCCATCATGAAGGAGTATGAATTGTCCACCGTTGAGGACAAATACCAGATAGCCAATAATACCATCAATTTCATTGACGAGCGA
>CBFGLD010000375.1:0-2057 GCA_965649495.1 uncultured Flavihumibacter sp.
AATTTATCGGGAATTATAAGCAGGGATATGTTTGGAAAAACAAAGAATCAAAAGCATGATAATCAAGGAAAAAAAGCCGGGGAAGCAATTGTATTGCCTATCCTGCTGGCTGACAGGGGGCTCGACTACCTCATCGATGTGGTGAAACAAGTGAGGCCCGCTTCACCCCGGAAAATAAAGGAGGCGGAAACAAAGTTCAGGTCGCTGCTCTACCAATTACAGGAAGATGTTAACGCCCAGGCTTCGCTTCGTGCCGCGGTGCGCTCCCAGTTTTTGAAAAGTGACGTATTACCCGCTCTCATTGAAAGCGGTATGATCAGTTCCAGGGGCTTTGTCCAGGAACTTTCCGGAAAACTAAAACATAAAGTCCTCCCCGAGTTGCAGGATAAAAACGATTTCCTGTATGTTATCAGCCGCGTTTTTTTCAAACATTCAGATTACCAATGGATATCTGAGATAGATAAAGGATTGTGGCGCAGGCTTTTCCGGCTGATGCGCATCCATATCAATCTCAACGACCCCCAATTATCCGGACAGTTGCAACAGGCGCTGAGAATCCTGTCTTTCCGGGTTGCCACATTGGGACTTGAAAAGGAAGTGTCCCAGGCTTTTGCCAAAAACCCAGAAGCGTTCACCCCCTTCCTGGAACAGAATAAGTTGGTGACCCGTTACCTTGACCAGGATCGGGATGACAGGAACGATCAGCTGTTACTGTATAATATCCAGGAACAACTTTATAACTGCCGGCAAAGTATGATATGGCTGCGGGAACAGGGCATATACCACGGCACCAGCCTCTCGCAAACCTTTCTTAGTACGCGCATACTGCAGATGACCGACCGTATGTTGTTGATTTCGGATGTGCTGGACCGAGATAACCAGTTGGACGAAGCCCGCTTCATAAACTATTTCATTACGGTTGTTACGAATGAAAATAAACGTTCCAGCTTACGCGGATTTCTGTCTGATAACCTGGGGCTGCTGGCCTACCAGATCGCCGAACATAAAGGTAAAAAGGGAGAGAAATACATTACTACCAACAGTGCTGAATTCAAGGCGCTCTTCAAAAGCGCTTTGGGCGGCGGCCTCATCGTTAGCTTAGTGGCCGTGGTAAAAAATCTGCTGGGTAAATTACCACTGGCACCTTTCTGGGCCGGCTTTCTCTACAGCACCAATTATGCCGCGGGTTTTGTGATCATGGATCGCACCAATACCACACTGGCTACCAAGCAGCCGGCATTTACCGCTTCCGCAGTTGCTAATTCACTGGACAGTAAAAAGCTGAAGGGTTTACCCGACCTGAAAAATCTTTCTATCACCATCGCCAATATCAGCAGGAGCCAGATCGCTTCCTTTGCCGGTAACCTGTTGGTGGTATTTCCTTTTACTTATGCCATAGTTTATGGAATGCAGGAATTCCTGGGATATAAAATCGTTAACCAGGACGAGGCGTTGCAATTATTGGAAGACCAGCATCCCTTTCATAGCTGGGCCCTGTTATATGCCTGCTTCACGGGAGTTTTCCTTTTCCTAAGCGGGATCATTTCAGGTTATGTGGAGAATCATGTTATCTATGGAAAATTACCGGAAAGGCTAAAGCAACACCCGGTGTTCAGTCAAACCATGTCTGAGAAACGCTTGAACCGCATGGTGGAGCTGCTCAGCCGGCACAGCGGTACACTCACTGGGAGCGTGGCATTGGGATTTTTCCTGGGGATGTCCTCCATCACAGGAAAGATCTTTGCCCTGCCTTTTGACATCAGGCATATCACCATTTCTGCAGGAAATGCAGCCATCGGTTATTTTGGTTTGGAAACACCGGTAAGCCCGGCATACCTGCTAACCGTGCTGGCAGGAGTCCTGGGTATTGGGTTCCTGAATTTCCAGGTGAGTTTTTCTCTGGCGTTTTTCGTTGCGCTGCGTTCCAGGGGAATCAGGCTGCGAGATTTCCCTTCCTTGATCGGGCAGGTTTGGCGCTACTTCCTTAAATATCCCAAAGATTTTTTCCTGCCAACAAAAGGAGGGAGAAGACCGGAAGAATTGAACTAATAAAATAC
>CBFGLD010000376.1:0-2048 GCA_965649495.1 uncultured Flavihumibacter sp.
GCAAAAAACTCCTGGCAAAAATTGATCTCATAACAATCACCCCTATGTATATGTGCTTTTAAGATTTCTACCCTGCTGATATAATCTTCACGACTCATGGCAGGAGAAAGAATGATTTTAGATGGGTTACCCGTTTTGACTTTTGTATTAAGGATATCGCGAAACAGGCCTTCTTCATCTAAAGAATAACTGCTGATTTTTACCTCGTTCCCTGAAACAAGGAGCAGATGTTCGGGAACAAAAAAATAGCAATCCGGAAAACCAAGAGGGTCGTGTAATAATGAAGGTGAGTTGCAGGTTTCCTGTTTAAGATCAAAACCGAAATGACCAAAAAGCCAGTCACCTTGTTGCTTGCTGAAGGCTTGTAACATTCCAAAAGCATTGCCGGCAGAAAGTTTGATCCATTTCCAGGCACCGCCGGCAACTAAACATTCAAAACTGCTCTGTATGCCGCCGTACTGATGGCTATCCATAAAACAACAGATGTTGAACTGGCTGACCCAATTCAACATCTGCAATTTTATAGCCGGGGTTACGGTCAGGGCATAAGACTTAAACGACCGCCCGGCAGCATTACTCATAGTAATAATTAAAAATCATCATCGTCATCATCAAAGCCGGAATCATTAAACAGGTCCAGTTCTTTGAATTCATCATCAATACCAAGATCTTCTTCATCCTTACCCGCTTTCTTGCCGGGAGCAGGACCTTTCTTGGTTTTTGATTTGGGAAGATCGAATTCTTCAAAATCCGGATCCCAGGTATCTTCTTCTTCTACCTTCTCCCAATCATCATCTTCTTCGATGGCCTCATCTTCATCTTCCTCATCCTCATCGGTTTTAGATTTTGAAGCTTTAGCTGATTTCCTGGCAGATGCTTTCGGAGTTTCCTCATCATCTTCAAGGTCATCATCATCCTCCTCCTCCTTCTTTTTAGATTTCGAAGATGCTTTCTTCACGGGCTCGTCTGCGTTTTCAGCAGGCGTGCGGGTAGTCTTTTTATTATCAGGTTTAGCAGCCATAACTCATAATGGATTACGGTGTAAAATTTCAAGGTTCTTTTTAAATGACCAAATTTTTAAAAAATATTTTTAAAACAGTTGGCCCTTATACAATTACAATCTGGTCGCGTCCAGGTCCGTTAGAAATATGTGATACATCCACACCAATAAACTTGTTTATGTAATCTACGTATTCCTTCATTTTTACGGGTAAGTCAGCATGATTTTTTACTTCAGTAGTATCAGTAATCCAGCCCTGGAAGGAACGTAATACTGGTTCTATCTGATGCCTTGTCATCTGGAAAGGTACATATTCGGATTCCTTTCCGTCAATCTTATATGCAGTACATACTTCGAGTGTTTCAAATTTATCGAGCACATCAGCCTTGGTCATGATCACCTTGGTGACACCATTGATCATGCAGGCATATTTTAGTGCAATCAGATCGATCCAGCCACAGCGGCGTGGGCGACCAGTGGTAGCTCCGAATTCATTGCCCAGCTTCCTTAATTCCTCACCCACCGCATCATGCAATTCTGTGGGGAATGGGCCACTGCCAACACGTGTGCAATAGGCTTTTGTAACGCCCATAACATCCCTGATTTTCTGCGGTGCCACGCCCAGCCCGTTACATACGCCTGAAGTAGTTGTATTGGAAGAAGTTACAAAAGGAAAAGTACCAAAATCGATATCCAGCATACTTCCCTGAGCGCCTTCTGCAAGAACTTTCTTACCGGCAACGATACTTTCATTGATGAAATATTCTCCATTTACAACATTGAGGCTACGAAGGAATTCAATCGCATCAAAAAATTCTTCTTCCCAGGGCGTAATATCTTCCTGGAAACCCATGCTGTCAAGCATCCGCTGGTGCTTGAGACGAAGACGGATATAAGAAGTGGTAAAGTTTTTATCAAGAAGATCACCCACGCGTAAGCCGTTACGACCGGTCTTGTCCATATAGGCCGGACCAATTCCTTTTAACGTGGATCCGATCTTATCATTTCCTTTCTGTAATTCAGATGCTTTATCCAGCGCACGATGCGT
>CBFGLD010000377.1:0-2044 GCA_965649495.1 uncultured Flavihumibacter sp.
TGGGAGTGGCGAAAACACAGGTGGTCTTCCCTTCCGTTTTGCGCAGCGCCAGTTTCTTTTCTTCCAGTTTTTCAATGAGCCGGGTTACGGTACTCGGGCTGAGCTTCAATTCTTCTGCAAGGTGGCCCGGTTGCATTCCGGGATCTTCAATGACCATGATCAGCAAGTAGGCGTGACTGGGGGAAAGGCCTACGTTTTTCCAGCTTTCCAGGGCAAGTTTTTCCATCTTTCTTGCCAGCGCCCCGCTGGCAAAATACATGCATTTATGGTACCTGCTTTCGGTTGTTTTCATCCCGCTAAAATTAACCCAATTTCATTTGTACATGCAAATAAAATTATTGTTTTAATATTGATCTATGATCAACCCGAATCTTCACCAGGATCCTGCACCGCTCAGCTCCGTTGAGAAGGAATTTGAGAACAGCCTGCGGCCAAAGGAGATCGATGATTTTGCCGGGCAATCGCAGATCATTGAGAACCTGAAGATTTTTATCAAGGCCGCTAAGATCCGGGGCGAGGCACTGGACCATGTTCTTTTTCATGGTCCGCCCGGATTAGGAAAGACCACCCTTTCCCGGATCGTAGCCAATGAAATGGGGGTGCAGATCAGGGAAACTTCCGGGCCGGTGATTGAAAAGCCTGCGGACCTGGCCGGCTTATTGACCAACCTGCAACCTAATGATGTATTATTTATCGACGAGATACACCGCCTGAGCACCGTGGTGGAAGAGTACCTGTATTCTGCCATGGAAGATTACCGTATTGACATAATGATTGACAGCGGGCCCAATTCCAGGAGCATCCAGATCGGCCTGAATCCATTTACCCTGATAGGTGCCACCACCCGGAGCGGATTGTTGACGGCCCCCCTGCTTTCCCGGTTTGCCATTAAATCAAGGCTGGAATATTACCAGTCGGCCATCCTGGAAAAGATCATCCGGCGTTCTGCCGCCTTGCTGCAGGCTCCTATCAGCGATGAGGCTGCCAGGGAAATCGCCGGCAGGTCGCGGGGAACCCCCAGGATTGCCAACGGCTTGTTACGCAGGGTGCGTGATTTTGCCATGGTATTGAACGATGGGCAGATCGATATTGGCATTACCCGCCATGGGTTAAAGGCCCTGAACGTGGATGAACACGGCCTGGATGAAATGGACAACCGGATATTATCCACCATTATTGATAAATTCAAGGGAGGACCTGTTGGCATCACTACCATAGCTACCGCTGTGGGAGAAGAGGCCGGAACCCTGGAAGAAGTGTATGAACCTTTCCTGATCCAGGAAGGATTCATACAAAGAACTCCCCGCGGCCGGGAAGTTACCCATAAAGCGTATGAGCATTTGGGTAAGCAGCCAAGGCGCGGGGATGGTCCTAATCTTTTTGATGTATAAATTAAACATCCTGTGGCACCACCAGCCGGAAGCCGTTGCCATGAATGTTTACGATTTCAATGTTGGTATCTTCTTTCAGGTATTTGCGCAGCTTGGCAATATACACGTCCATACTCCGGCCATTAAAATAGGTATCGCTGCCCCATATCTTCTTGAGTGCCTGCTCGCGCGGCAGCAGGTCGTTCATGTGCTCTGCCAGCATCTTGAGCAATTCATTCTCTTTGGGTGAAAGGGTTTGCGTTTGCCCGCCGTGGCTTAGTTCCCGCAGTTTCGGGTTGAAATGGAAGGATCCCAGGTCAAATTCCTTATTCTCACTTTCCTTGTTGAGTTCTTCATTGCGTTTCAGAATGGCCTTGATCTTCATCAGCAATACTTCACTGTCAAAGGGCTTGGTGATATAATCATCGGCACCCAGTTTATACCCCTGGATGATATCCTCCTTCATGGTTTTGGCACTCAGGAAAAACAGGGGGATATCCGGGTCTATATCGCGGATCTCCTCAGCCAGGGAGAAACCATCCATATTGGGCATCATCACGTCTAACAGGCAAAGATCGAATTTCTCTCTCTGGAATGCTGCCAGTCCCAGCCGGCCATCCCGCTCCAACACCACATCAAAATCATTCAGTTCAAAGTAGTTCTTCAAAACCAAT
>CBFGLD010000378.1:0-2016 GCA_965649495.1 uncultured Flavihumibacter sp.
TCCAAAGTGCCCGTTACGCCTGTCTTCGCGGGTGACTACATTGATAGCTTTTACACTGTTTCCATCATCCACGCCGGTAAGTTGTGCCTGGTCGCTGAGGCGATCAAAAACCTGTATTTTGTCCACCACTTCGGCGGGCAGGTTTCTAAGGGCTGCGGTGGCATCGTCGCCAAAAAACTCCCGCCCGTCGATAGTGACTTTACGTACGGTTTCCCCTTGTGCTTTCACTTCGCCATTCTCGATCTGTATGCCGGGCATTTTTTTTACCAGGTCTTCCACATTAGCATCGGGGTTTACCTTGAACTGGCTGGCATTGAACATTACCGTGTCTCCTTTTTGTTGTGTGGGAGGTGTTGTTGCTTTAACGACTACCTCTGATAAGGTTTTGCCTGCCTTGCCCAGCAGGATAGTGCCCAGGTCTATAGTACTGCCCTGCAGGTTGATTTGCCTTGAATAAGCGTCATATCCAATAAATGTTACTGTGAGGCGGTAAGGGCCATCGGGTATATCGGAAAAGCTAAAGGAACCATTTTTGTCGGTCACCATGTCTTTGGAAAGCGTTCGGTTGCGCAGGTTGACAGTGGCGCCAGCTAACGGCGTCTTCGCGGAACTGTCTTCGATCCTGCCTTTTAACTGGTGCTGTCCAAAGGATGCCATGGAGAGAAAGAGGAATGTAAAAAATAACGAAATGAACTTCATAAAATTGGTCTTGTAGCTATTAGACGTTTTCTTTTAGCTTTTCCTTCGGCAGGTACTCAAATTTTTCTGCCAACATTTTGGTGGTCACAAGATTCACCGATAGATTTGATGTAGTTCAACAATTGTTTCCTTATGAAAATCCCCCCATATCTCCGGAAAGGTGATACTATTGGAATGGTTTGCCCCGCCGGGTTCATGCCTCCCGAAAAGTGGGAGACTGCTGTGGAAGTGCTGAAGGTGGAAGGTTACCAGGTGCGACTGGGAAAAACCATGCACAGCAATTCAGAGACCTATTTTTCCGGGACAGACAAACAACGCAGGGATGACCTGCAGGAAATGATGGATGACCCGGAAGTGAAGGCAGTTTTTTGTGGAAGGGGGGGGTATGGAGTGGGGAGGATCATTGATATGCTCGATTTCAGGAAATTCCGGAGGAACCCCAAGTGGGTGATTGGGTTCAGTGATATCACGGTGTTGCACGCCCATATTAACCGGAATTTTAAAATTGCAACCCTGCACGCACCCATGGCAGCGGCTTTCAATGAGGGGGAGTATGCGAATCCTTATGTCCAATCGCTGCTGTCTGCTCTTCGTGGTGAACCTGTCGTTTACCACGCAGGAAGTCACCCGGATAATAAGAGGGGCGTGGCACGGGGGCGGTTAGTAGGAGGGAACCTTGCGCTGATTAGCCATCTGATTGGAACACCATCGGCTTATAAAACAAAGGGACGTATCCTTTTCCTGGAAGATGTGGGCGAGTTGCTGTATAATATTGATCGAATGATGATCCAATTGAAGCGGTCCGGTGTGTTGGATGGGCTTTCAGCCCTGGTAGTGGGTGGATTTACGGATTCAAAGGATACAGAACGTCCTTTCGGTATGACGGTACAGGAAATTTTTTCCCACCATCTTCAGAAAATGCCTTACCCGGTATGTTATAATTTTCCCGTAAGCCATGAAAAGGAAAATTATGCCCTCAAGGTGGGCGCCAGCTACCTATTGGAAGTGATGCGGGATGGCGTGGTACTTAAAGAGGAATGATAAAAAAGCCGCCAGCATAAAGCGGGCGGCCTTCGGGCTGTTAGTGACCATCAACTTTATGCGCCCGTTTGTTGCGGATGTTGCCGGGGCATCATGTTTTCAACATTGATGCCCAGTTCAGCTGCTACCGCCATTCCAAAACCGATATCAGCACGGAACAGGTGGCAAAGTTGCCGGTTAATGATGTCGTGTTTCCTGGGGCCTTCTATTCCTTTCATTGCCCCGGATATATTTTTGACGAGGTTGGGCTTATCCCCTTCTCCCAGTACTTTACGC
>CBFGLD010000379.1:0-1972 GCA_965649495.1 uncultured Flavihumibacter sp.
GCCAGTAAACGGCACCCCACACGGGCATGGCGGCAGCAGTTGCGGGAGCCTGCAGGGTCATCTCCAGGTCGCCCATTTCAGGAAAGACCGCTGAACCCGGAATGGTCTTTTTATAATAACCGGTACCGGCTTCCGCTTTGTCGGCTGTAACCGTGGTTGCCTTGCCCAAAGCCACACTCAGCCTGGGCTCTGCATCCAGCCAGTTGTCTCCTGAAAGCAATAAGGCATAACAGGCATCGGCAGTTGCCCTGGTCGATTGCCAGTGATTGGTTTGCTTGTTCCTGAGCAGCCAGGTTTTCAATAGCGCCACTTTTTCCTGGTCTTTGCTGATCTCGGAATAGGCTTCAATGAGCAGTGATTGTGTTTCGATGGGAGCGTCCTGCCAGTAATAACCGGCGGTGTTGTCTTTCCAGTACATGCCCATTTCTTCGTGCCTGATAGCAGACTCTGTCAGAGATTTTACAATAGCCTGGGCGTTGTATTTATCACCTGTACGGTTAAGCGCCAATGCGATCATGGCTTTTGCCATCCGGTTGCCTTTGACCCAGGTTTGCTGGATCTCCTTCCGGTAATGATTTGCCGCGGCCAGGTATTGGCCGGGTATGCCGCGTTGCGGGAAAAAGCTGCGCATGTAATGGTATTGTGCAGCATAATAATTCAGGTAATTCACCGCTTTGGCTTTCTTGTCGCGCTTTTCATAATCTTCCTGGATTCGGGCATCCAGGTAAGGCAGTGCTGCTTCAACTATTTCATCAAATTCATCCAGGTCGTTGTCGATAGCGCCCAGTTTTGCCAGGTGCCCGATACCGGTAATAATGTACTGGGTGATGTACCTGTCGTCCGGGCCGCCCCTGAACCAACTGAAGCCGCCGTTCGGGCTTTGCATTTCTTTCAGCTGGTTAACCAGTTTATTCCGGTTAGAGGCCAGCTTCACCAGGTCAAACAACTGTGCGACCCTTTTTTTCTGTTCGGATTCTGAATTGGCTTCCAGCACCCAGGGCGTTTCTTCCAGCAATACCTGTTTTAATTCCTGGTTCTTGTGCAGGTTACTCAGTAACGCAGCGGTATCGGATGTTTTCCATTTTTCCAGCACGGAACGGATACGTGGCATTTTGGCTACGATATGCGCAGCAAGGATATTACTGTATAACCGGTTAAAGGTTTGTTCGGAACATTCGTAGGGATAGTCTGCCAGGTAGTTTAGGGCCTGTACTGCATACCAGGCGGGGTTGGAGGTGAATTCCACTGTAAGGGAACGGCTGCTGAGGGTTTCGCTGCCCGCGCTTTCCTTAAGTTTTTTCAGTTCATAAGTCCGCGACTGGTTTCCATGAAGGGTAAAGGGAATTACCTCCGTAACCAATTGTCGGTTAGTCAGCACCGGTATGGTTGCTTCTTCTCCATCACTGATATTGCCGGAGCGGGCAATGATGCGCCAGGTAAGCGCCTTGCCGTATAGGAAAGGAACTTCCACCGGGAATTTTACCAGCTCGCTGCTGCCTGCGGCAACGGTGAAATACTGGTTGGGGAAGAAGTTGCGGAACCAGCCGTCCACCGGCTGGCCGGTACCGGGATCCACCAGTTGTAATTCGGCCTGTCCCGTCATTTCCTTACCGGAAATGTTGACGATCTTGGTGCTGATCTCCATGCGATCGCCCTCGCGGAGAAAACGGGGGATATTGGGTTGCACCATCAACTCTTTCTGGGTAATGATATTGCGGGTCACATAGCCCATGGCGAGTTCCTTGCTGTGTGCCAGTAGCTGCCATTTCCAGGTGGTGAGGGCTTCGGGCATATTGAAGCTGAAACTGAAGTTTCCCTTGTTGTCGGACTGCAGTTGCGGGAAGAAGAAGGCTGTTTCCCGGAAGTCTTTCCGGATATTGGCACGCACAGGATCGGGTTTTTCTGGTGTAGCTGCAGCCGGAGGGGCAAAGGCAGGGGCCGTCTGTGATTCTTTAGCCATGCTCCTATCCGC
>CBFGLD010000380.1:0-1924 GCA_965649495.1 uncultured Flavihumibacter sp.
TTCAGATTTTTTTCTAGCTGGAATCTGTTTTTTTTGACCTGTGTGTGTTTGGTCAGGATTAATCATTCCCGTACCTGTAGTATCAGACCGAAATTGCTCCAATACTCCCATGCGTCCGGCCGATATATATCTCACCAGATCTTCTCCGTATGTTGTCCGAAGCTGATCGCGTAGGGCACGTAACGCAGAGGTTTTTCCCGACCCATTAGGTCCTAATAAAGTTATTATGTAATACTCCCCTAATTTGATACCACCGGCTTAGTTAAAAAACATCTCTAAATTTAGCTAAGCAATTATGAAAAAACAATCACGCAGAAAATTCTCTTCGACCTTCAAGGCCAAGGTGGCTTTGGAGGCGGTAAAAGGCCAGTTGACCCTGGCGGAGCTCGCAAAAAAATTTGAAGTGAACCAGGTGGTCATCTCCCGATGGAAAGCGGAGTTCCTGGAAAACATGGCGCTGGCTTTTGAGAAAGGCGAGCAGTCGGAAAAGGCAGATGTAGACACCCAGGAGCTGTATGCTCAGATCGGCCAGCTCCGGGTAGAGAATGAATTTTTAAAAAAAAGTTGCAGGAAACTCGGACTGTAACGCAGCGCCTGGAATTGTTGAACCCCGGTAATAAAAAACTTTCTATCCGAAAGCAATGTGATCTTTTAAGCATTAACCGCAACCGCGTTTATTACAAGCCGGTGCCTGAAAAACCTGAAAATCTCAAAATGATGAACCTGATGGACCGACACCTGATCCGACATCCCACCGAAGGAGTGCGTTCGATGGTAACGTTGTTGCGCGATAACGGTTATCCTGTGGGACCAAAGCGGATCCGGCGTTTGTTCCGAATCATGGGGCGGCAAACGATCTACCGAAGAAAGAATCTAACCAAAATGGGGTTGAAAGAGTTTATCCGGCCCTACCTACTGCGAGATCTGAAGATCGAGCGTCCAAACCAGGTCTGGAGCACCGATATCACTTACATCCCCATGAAGCAGGGCTTTATGTACCTGACCGCCATTATGGATGTGTATAGCCGCAGAATACTGGGATGGGGAATCAGCAACACGCTGTCGGCCAGTTGGTGCCTGCAGGTCCTTAAAGACACCATCGCCCGCTATGGAAATCCGCAGATCATCAACTCAGATCAGGGCTGCCAGTACACCAGTGCCCAATGGACGCAGTTTGTGGAGAAGGCAGGAATCAGGATCTCAATGGACGGCAAGGGCCGGGCCCTCGACAACGTGTGGATCGAACGCTTTTGGAAGTCTATCAAATACGACTATGTTTACCTTCACCCTGCTGAAGACGGCTTCGATCTATACCAGGGAGTGGAAGATCACATTAACTATTACAACCAGAAAAAGCATCAAACCATCAAAGAATCACCCGACAAAAAGTATCAATTATTCCAAGAATTTATAACTTAGAAAACAGCCGGGTTGGTATGGAAAGTGGGGACCATTACAATCCATTCTCAATCCGGCTGATTTCAGTACGACTTATACCCGATTCCAACTCTAAGTCCAATTGTGTAAAACCATGCTTCTGCCTCAGTTGTTTTAGACGCTTACCAAAGGCTTTTATCTCGGATGTGTATCTCTTTTCCATTGCTTCTGAATGGAAAAGTCATGGAATTTAGTAGGGTAAAAAGTGAGTTATAAACCACATTCTGTTATTATTTGTATATTCACTACAGACCTACACTGAGTAAAATGACAAAGGAGCTGATAACTTGGCTTCACCCTGATTACATGATTGCTGTATGTATTCACAAGGAGGCTTTAAACTTCAAAGTGAAAGGGAATACTCTATTTTCATCTACTTATGAGAATGGCAAAGAAGTTTACTTCCCAGAAATTCAACTTCCTATTCCTACCAGGCCCAATTCTTATTGGGAGTTTACCACACGTTGGCCTGCATTTTTTATTCATG
>CBFGLD010000381.1:0-1899 GCA_965649495.1 uncultured Flavihumibacter sp.
AAATCCTTGAAAAGGATGTATTCAAAAGTTATTTCATTGCCCGTTTGCTGGTAAAAATAATTCAGGGCATCTACGAGCGACCGGATATTGTTGGTGTCATTGATGGGCATGATCTCATGGCGCTTGGCATCATTGGCGGCATGCAGGCTGAGGGCCAGTTTGAAGCGTACCTTGTCGTCTCCCAACTGCCGGATCATTTTGGCAACCCCTGCTGTTGATACCGTGATGCGGCGGGGGCTCATACCGAGGCCTTCCGGCGAACTGATCCGTTCGATGGCTTTTAATACATTCTTATAGTTGAGCAAAGGCTCTCCCATGCCCATAAAAACGATATTAGTGAGTTTCTTGCCATACACTTTTTCGCTTTGCTCGTTGATCAGGGCAACTTCATCGAAGATCTCGTCAAACTCAAGGTTGCGCTGCCGGTCCATATATCCTGTTGCACAAAATTTGCAGCTCAGGGAACACCCTATCTGGGAAGAAACACAGGCGGTTTTGCGGTCGTCTGTTGGTATCAGCACACCCTCCACCAGGTGGCCGTCCACCGTGCGGAACCGGCTTTTTACGGTTCCGTCGGAACTGTGCTGGGTCAGGTCCTCCCGCAGTGCTGGCAGGCTGAAATGTTGGGCCAGCTTGTTCCGTAATTCTTTGCTTAGGTTGGTCATGTCTTCAAACTGCCGCACCTGTTTACCCCATAGCCATTCATATACCTGCCTGGCGCGGAACTTCTGCTCCCCGATCTGTACGAAATACGCTTCCAGTTCCTCCTTCGTCAAATGCCTGATATTCTGCTGCGCCAGTTTTAACATCCGGCAAAGATAGGAAGGCTTTATATCTTTGCCCCCTTATGAGAAAAGTATTCGTTATTGACGCAGTACGTACGCCCATTGGCCGCTACGGAGGCGCCCTTAGCCAGGTTCGTCCGGATGACCTGCTGGCCGGCGTGATCCGGGGATTAATGAACCGTAACCCCAAGGCAGATCCGGAAGCAATTGAAGATGTGATAGCAGGGGCTGCCAACCAGGCGGGTGAAGACAACCGTAATGTGGCCCGAATGGCGGCGCTGCTGGCAGGATTGCCCGTTTCAGTAGCAGGTACCACGGTTAACCGCTTGTGTGCTTCGGGGCTCCAGGCCATCATGGATGCTGCCCGCGCCATCCAATGCGGAGACGGCGAGCTGTTTATTGCCGGAGGGGCCGAAAGCATGACAAGGGCTCCATTTGTCCTGCCTAAATCCGACACCGCCTGGGGGCGGCAGCCGGAGCTCTTCGATACTACCATGGGATGGCGGTTTGTCAATAAAGAACTGGCCTCGCATTACCATCCCTACACCATGGGAGAAACAGCGGAAAATGTGGCTGCCAGATGGAATATCAGTCGCGAAGAGCAGGACCGTTTCGGATTGGCCAGCCAGGAGAAATATGCAGCAGCCGCCCTTTCAGGCAAATTTTCCGACGAGCTGCTGCCCGTAGAAGTGGTATCCGGAAAGGAAACGAAAACCATCCACACGGATGAACATCCCCGCAGCACCACCCTCGAAAAACTGGCTGCCCTGAAACCCGCATTCCTTAAAAATGGTACCGTTACTGCGGGTAACTCCAGTGGAATCAACGATGGTGCCGCAGCCTTACTGCTGGCAGGCGAAGACGCGGTGATCCGGTACGGGTTACGGCCTATGGCTGAAATTGTCTCTATGGCGGTAGCTGGAGTGGATCCTTCCATCATGGGCATCGGCCCGGTACCTGCCACAAAAAAGGCATTGCAACGTGCTGGATTAACCGAAAAGGACCTGGACCTGGTTGAGCTGAATGAAGCTTTTGCTTCGCAATCCATCGCCTGTATTCGCGACCTGCAGCTGGATCCCGCCATCGTGAACGTAAACGGTGGAGCTATAGCACT
>CBFGLD010000382.1:0-1833 GCA_965649495.1 uncultured Flavihumibacter sp.
GATGACACTAATGGTACTGATCATTTCATCGCCACAAATCATGGGAACATCGGCAGCCGCATCTGCCGCTTCAAACAGGAAGAAGTCAAAGGGTCCTACAAAGTCCTTGAGCTCTGCGGTAAAGGAGGCCGAGGAACGCGTCTTCACCAGGATACGGCGAAAAGGCATACCACAGGCACCCCCACCACCCAGCAGGCTGATGGGGTCCAGTCCCAGCGTAGTCATATTCACCGAAAACTCCAGGAATTGGTTGATATCGTAATTGGTTTGTATACTGTTATCTCCCCTTACGAGTTGGAAAGGTCCCGCCCAGGTATTAAGGTTGTTTTGCAACCCGGAATAAAACAATTTGGTATTGTCCTTGGGCCTAATACTGGCATATCCGTAATCGGCACTGTTGGTAGCTCCATCAAACTGTCCCGACCAGTCAAAGTTGGGCGAATTGATGCTCAAGGCGGAACGATGGACCCAAATTCGGGCTTCCAGTGCCTGGAGGCCGCTACCGCCGAATTCTGCCGAGAAGATCACATCTCCGGGGGTGGTTACCACGCCGGTGGTTGGATCAAATTTCCAGGATGTATGACCGGCATCCGGACCATAACCTGAAAATGTACCCAGGAACCGGTTAAAAAAGATATCTGTCTGGTATAATTCAAAGTCAAAATACCGGCTGCCGCTGTTTACATCGATGGCCACACCACCTATAAACCAGAGCGAGTCGGCCAGTGTTAATCCCTCTCCAGCCCGGCGGACGTGGACAAACATATCCAGGATATCGTTTTTAGCCGGAATATTAGAGGTGGAGAGGGTTCCATCCCAGTCGGCGGGACTATCCCCATTCTTATTAGAAATGGTAAAGACGGTAGAATCGGCATTGTGATAGTCGCGGATATAAATGGCGTCGATCAGCCTTCTGCCGCTGACGGTATCAAAGGGTGGATAGTTCATCAGCCGGAAAAAGGGAAGTTTCCGGAATTCCGGATTCACCGCATACATATCGGTAATGAATTTCGCACCGGAAGTGTCAATCATGAAAATGCCACCTGGTGAATTGGAAAACCAGTCGTGAGAAGCAGATGCAGGCTGGGGCAACATCCCTAACCAGGAAGCCCGAAGATCTCCATCCACCCCGAAATTGGCCCGGTTACCGGCCGTGGTAATCTGGCCAACGGAATAAAAAGAAGAGAACAAAAACGTTCCCAACAGTATGATTATTAAGCGTTTCATAACAATTAATTGATGTTAAAAAAGGAATAATGGGGTAAGACCCATTTCGGTCAATTAACTGTTTTGGAAACTGCTCTGGTCATTTGCCGGGCAACCCTGAATAAAACCATGAAAATGGAATCATTGGGGTAAGCAGGTACAATTGCTTTCATAAGATTCTGATTTTGGACAAAGGATCTGGATTAAACCTTAGAACGATGGACCGGTGGATTTTATTCTACAGAATGGAATATTTTATCGGCTTTTTTTACAAACAGGTAGATATCCCTGTCCGGAAGGGAAATACCCAGTCACCGGAATCGTAGTTTACCCGGTAACCGGCACAAAAAAAGCCGATCCCGTTGGGGATCGGCTGGTTTCAGCTCGTTAGAAAGAAAGCCATCCTGCGAACAGGATAGCCTCTAACGATTGCTTGCCATATGAAAACTCTTATTTCTTCAGAGAATCAACTGCAGCTTTAGCGCTGTCGATAGCAGCAGAAGCTGTAGAATCAATAGCAGCTTTAGCGCTGTCAACAGTAGCAGTAACTGCTGAATCAACAGCTTCTACAGTAGAATCAGCAACAGCTTCAGTTGTTTCAGCAGCGTTGTTACAAGCAGCGAAAGC
>CBFGLD010000383.1:0-1807 GCA_965649495.1 uncultured Flavihumibacter sp.
TTTTATCTGCAGGAAAATGCCCCTTTGTCCGAACCCAGACCCCTCCCTGGACTGGAGCTAACCATTCACATCAAAATCAGTAAACCATGAAAGAAAAAGATTTTATTGCGGTACGTTTCCCTAACGACAGCAAACAATACTTTGCCGAAATTAAATCCATTGGCAGTAATGACCGGTTCACCTGCCGGTTCGTACATACCGGAAGCAACTATACCTTCGAGCAACATTCCGGATGGCTGGAAGTGAAAGAAGCCAGTGGAAATTTTCCTCCCGGCACGCGTACCAATGATGTAATTCATTATGAACCCAATCAACACAATAATGGAAAGGGGGAAGATGTGGCGTTCACGTTTGAAGAGGGGTATGCTTACCTGGGCACTATTGAATCCACGCAACCCGATTGGTCGGTACGCTTCCTGCATTCCGGAAATGTGTACACCATAGATGCTAACGGTGTTGCTCACTTGCCAGGAAAATTATACGACGGAAAAAGAGTGCTGGAAAAGAAAGCCTTTTCACGCGGCAACAATCTATTTCATCCAACCACAGAAAAGATCCTGGTATTGGAGATTACAGGAAAAAAAGGACCCTTGCGGGGTGAGTTTGAAGCCAAGATAAACGTTGATACCGGAGATCCGCTGGCTGCCAACCTTTATGAGAATGCTTACCTGCGTGCGGAAGAAGGCAAAGCACAGGACCGGCTTGAGGTAAATGGGCACGACCAACAACTGATGACCATTTTTGTATCCTTCCATCCCTCTTTGTTGCCTTATGATATCAACCCCAGGGAAAGTTCCGTTATAGACAGGAGCACCAGTATATATGGTAAAAAAAGTTTCCCCTATAAAAAAGATGCTGCCTCCCTTCACTTTGATATTGATATGATTTATGATTCCACCACTGTCAGCAATACCACTAAGGAAGAAGCCATCAAAACCATCATGAAAGAACACAGAAAGGGCAGTTCCTCCACAAAAGGGTATGAATTTGGAACAGAAGCTAAGGGTGACATACTGGTAGTGGAAGCCAGTGGATCGTTTACCCATACCCGGGAAAGTACGGAATCGGATGAAACCACTACGGGCGAAAGTGAATCCACCGGAACTGGCACAGAAAGTACCAACAGCTGGACCGTTTATTACCCGATAGGCTTAGAGATCAAGGAACGTTTCTGAAATTCTTAAACTCTTAATTATGGAAATGCTGGATCATCAAACCTGGGTAGGAACTGGTGTTAAAGTAGGCGGCATAGCGCTTATTGGAGCAGAAGCATTTGAAGGAGTTGCCACCAGGATCGATTCCTGGTCGTCCGCATGGCATGAGATCAATGTGACCAGTATCCGGCTTGGATTAGGCCTGGGTGGATCGGCCGGCATTTCCCTTTTCTTTGCGTTCCACACCAATACTCTTTGGGAAATCAATGAAACCTATGTATCCGACTGGGGATTGAATATTGTTGTACCCGAATTAAAGATCAATATTCAATCGTTGAAATTATCGTTGGATCTCACCCGGTATATAGAAGGCACAGAATTTCTTTCAAAGGCATTCATAGGGGGCATGACGGCAGAGAAAATTGCGGTATTCCGGGACCTCGCTTCCTTTATATATAACAGTTCTGAAATGATCCAGGAGGATCCTACACCCAAAATTGTATTGTTAGATATCCCTGTTGGCGCAGGTGCTGAACTATCCGTTTTTGTAAGCGGTGGAGAGTTTAGTGTCGGTGGGGCGATTCAATAAGCTAAAAAAGCTTTATTTTATCGTCCATATTTATTTCCAATGCAATTGAAAACGCTGTTCACCG
>CBFGLD010000384.1:0-1755 GCA_965649495.1 uncultured Flavihumibacter sp.
CTTTCCTGGCTGCCCCCGAATGCAGGGTCTTTCCGCATTTTCTTTGATTATCATTTCGGTGGATACGGTCGCCATCCACAGGCGCTGCTTGATTATATGAACCGGCTCTATCTCCAGACCGGACTGCCCACGGATATTATTTACACCTCCAAACTGGTATATGGTGTGGAAAAATTGATGGACAGCGCTGTGATCCCTCCCGGATCCCGGGTATTGCTGATCCACAGCGGAGGATTGCAGGGAAACCGCTCTCTCCTCCCCGGTCAACTTTCATTTTAACAGCTGTTTACGACCCTGGCTGGCTTATATTTGTCGCGATGGCACCTAATCTGTTCCGGTATCATATCATAACAGCGATCCTGTTAACGGCTTTTGCCCTTCCCTCCTTATCCCAGGACACCCTTCCCCGTTTCAATGCCGAGTTGAGGGGCACCAACCGGGTGCTGGTCAGTTGGACCAACCCCTACGGCAAAAAGATCCGGCAGTTGAGCATCCAGCGTTCGGCTGATAGCCTGCGGATGTTCAAAACCATCATGACCCTGCCAGATCCAACCGTGCTGCAGAACGGTTACCTGGACACCCGCACCCCCGACACCAGCCAGTTTTACCGCCTATACATATTGCTTGACAGCGGCCGCTACGTATTCAGTAATTCGAAGCGTGCCACCAGGCCACGGCCATCACCCCCACCAGCTGCTACCCAACCTACTTCCACGGGCTCACCCAAACCGGGCAAGCCCGTAAACACTAATCCCGTTACCACTCCAACCGAACCCGCAAAGCCACTCCCACCGCCGCATTATTTTACCATCAAAAGAGGTGACACCCTTAAGGGCAGGATCGAAGACAGCCAGCTTCGCCGCTTCCGCGATTCCATATCCCTGAAAACAAAAGATACTTTGCTGATCACACATCCCGATACCATTACTATCCGGCCCTTTGTGCCGCGGGATGTCTTCCGCCCCTCTGCCTATATATATACCGACAGAAAAGGACAACTGAATATTATGCTGCCCCTGGCGGGAAGAAAACGCTACCGGGTGCGGTTTTTTGATACTAATAAGCATCCTCTTTTTGAAATCAAAGAAATCCGCGATAAGGAACTGATTATGGAGAAGTCCAATTTCATGCGGGCAGGCTGGTATCATTTCGAATTATACGAAGACGGGCAGTTGCTCGAAAAAAACCGGTTCTATATCATGAAAGACTTCTGATCCACCCATGCGCCACCTGGCTGCAGGCGGGCATTAAATACCGCTTCGAAAGATTGTTTTACCACCTCCTTTAGTTCGGTCATATCCACAGCCCGGCCCAATTCTTTTTCCAGGGAGGTGACCGCCTTCTGGCGGATACCGCAAGGCACGATATAATTGAAATAATCCAGGTTGGTATTTACATTGAAGGCAAAGCCGTGCATGGTTACCCATCTGCTGCAACGTACCCCCATGGCGCAGATCTTTCTTTCCCTGCCCCGGATCCCGGGCTCCAGCCAGACTCCGGTTTCCCCTGCTGACCTTTCTCCCTGTAATCCATAATGGGCCATGGTCAGGATGATCACTTCTTCCAGTTCCCGGAGGTAACGGCCGATATCGGTGTAAAGTTTTTCCAGGTCAAGGATGGGATAGCCCACCAGTTGCTGCGGACCATGGAACGTGATATCCCCTCCCCGGTTGGTTTTATAAAATTCAATCCCCCGCTGCTCCCGCTCTTCTTCGGAGATCAGCACATGTTCCATATGCCCGCTTTTCCCCAGTG
>CBFGLD010000385.1:0-1740 GCA_965649495.1 uncultured Flavihumibacter sp.
GGCCACCCGGTCCGGAGCAAAATCCACATAGCTCTTTCCTCTTTCAAAAGCCTGGGTGGCTTCTCCCTGCCAGAGGTGGGCATACAATATTTTTTCTGTAAGTGTCAGTGGACGGCCTACTACCTGGCGGGCTGCCGTTACACGGCCCGGATAGTTGGCATACACTTTTTTGATCATCTCAAGGTCGAAAACCATAACGAATTATGTTTGAGGGTTGATTTATCATAAAAGCACCGCGAAATTACCGATAAAACCTAATCTTAATAACCTTTTGGCAGGCTAATTTGTTGGATTTACCTAATTTGCTGTTATGAAGAACATCAAACACTTTATCGAGTGGCACGTGTTCGGGGTATGCTCCTACCTGGGCGATAAAATGGGCATTGCCCCCGCTACCATCAGGAAAAACTTTATGTACCTGTCCCTGCTGACCATGGGATCACCTATCGTTTTCTACCTCGTGGCTGCTTTCTGGCTGAATATCCGTCAGTACATTTACAACGGCAGGCGGAATCCATTGAGGTATTTTTAAACCAGTACCCTACCTTCTGAAATAATAACCAATTCCGATTCCTGCCTGCCAGGTTCGAATCTTCGGCTTCGTATCTCCGTTAGTGATGCTTACCAGCCCATATTGTAGCGTGGCATCTACAAAAAAACCCTTTGTAAAATGATATCCCATGGATCCCATGGCATACACATTTACCGGGTTATATTGGGTCATGCTGAATCGTAAGGTGGAATCTCCTTCCGGCCCTTGCTTGCTACCCGCAAAAGCATATCCCAGCGTCGGGCCGAACTCGGTATACAATCCCGGTTGTTCCTTCCCCGTCAGGTCAATGTGAAAAAGAATGGGTACCTCTAGGTAATGAATACGGTAAGTTCCTTCGTCCACACCCGCTTCTGAACCCAGTTCCAGCCCGCTGGTATGGTATTGCAAACGCGGTGCAAAATACAGCTGCTTGTCAAAATCAGCTTTCATTCCTAAGGACACCGTAAACCCCGGAATCGTAGTCCCACGAATCGTGCCGCCCTCTTTTTTGGGTACCAGCTTGCCACTGCTTACCAGTCCCCCCGCCCTCACATTCCATTTTACCGGTTGTGCGCTCGCACCCGATACCATCAGCACACAGGTGATGGTTGCCAATAAACATTTCCTCATGCTTTAGTTTTTGTTTTGCCTTGCTTTCATCTCTTCCGTAAAAGCGGCAGATCCGCCCACCGCAATGGTGGGAGAAATCCACGCATTGCCCTTGATCATTTTGCCAATATAGAGTATCTGTCCCACATGCATCGCATAATGCGCCAACTGCCGGTTGATGGCGTCCAGCACAATATGGGGCTCACTTCTGATCGTAACAGTCTTTCCCAGGTCTTCAGGTCCCAGCTTTTCGAGGGTACTGAACAGGCAATCCCAGCCCTCATTCCACCATCCTGCCAGTTCCTGGCTGCCAGGCTGTTCGTCTGCCGTATATGGCTCAAACTCCTGGTCACGCCGCCGCCACTCTTTCTCGCCATCTTCGGTCAGGAAATTCGTAAAGCGACTCATCATATTTCCATGAAGATGCCGGATAATGGTGGCCAGGCTGTTGGAACCAGGCGCCGGTATCACGAAAAAATCCCGTTCCTCCAACTGTGAAAAGGTTTTATCGCCCTGCGCCCGCAAACTGGAAAATTGTTTTTGAACACTCTCCAGGTAGATCTTTCCTGCTGACATATATATAGTTTTAATATCCTGCT
>CBFGLD010000386.1:0-1696 GCA_965649495.1 uncultured Flavihumibacter sp.
CGTGATGCTGTTGGCGGGGTCGTTGGGCGCATATACCAGGTTGGGGAATACTTCCATCGCGATCGTGATCAGCAGGCTGGCAATGGTTACTGCCGAACTTAAAAACGCGTAGCGGTAATTGCCGCGCTTCAGCTGCCGGGGGATATTGGCGATGGCCAGCAACATCAGCACCGGGAAGATAAAGTACTGCGGCTGGCTGCGGAAGGCATTGGCCAGGTGCGGGATGTACAATAGGGTATACAAGGTCGTTATACCGAAGGCCACGATGAAAAAGATGTTGAAGTTCCTGGCCAGTATCGTCAGTTTGGTATATAAGCGGTTCTCGGTTTTCATGGCCAGGTAAATGGCGCCGTGCATGAGGAAGAGGGCCAGGGTGGTAACGGCTACCAGTATCGCAAAGGGATTGAAAAAGGATAATAATTGTCCCGTGAATTCTTTATCCTTGTCCAGCGGGATGCCCATGGCCACATTGCCCAGCATGAGCCCCAGGCTCAGGGTCACCACCACGCAGGCAAAGGAATAGATGATGTCCCAGGTCAAACGCCAGTTGCGCCCCGGCTCCTTACTGCGGAACTCGATGGCCACGGCCCGCCAGATGAGTCCCACCAGGAAGATCATCACCGGCACGTAAAAGGCGGAGAAGATCGCTGCATATGCCACCGGGAAGCCCGCAAACAATGCCCCGCCGCCGATCACCAGCCACACTTCGTTGCCGTCCCATACCGGGCCAATGGCATTGAGCGCTATGCGCCGGCTCTCCTCTTTTTTCAGGAAGAGGTGCAGCGCGCCGGCTCCCAGGTCAAACCCGTCCAGGATGGCGTAACCGCTGATGACGGCGCCAAAAACCAGGAACCACCAGGTATTGTAATCGATGCCTAAAAACATGTTGGATTATTTTGAAGGTTTTATGCCGGTACGATCCTTTCCTCCCGCTGCCAGCATCGGGTTCTCCCGTACCCCGAAATGTTCCGTGTCCTCTTCTTCGGTTGTAGTGGTGCGCTCCGGACCGTGATGGATCTTCTTGTTCAGCAAATACAGGAATAATACAAACAGGGTGGCATATACGAGGGTGAACAGTACCAGTGAAAATAGCACCTGCTCTGCCTTTACCGATTTAGACAAGGCGTCGGAGGTGCGCAGCAGTCCATACACTACCCAGGGCTGCCGGCCCATCTCCGCGGCAAACCAGCCGGCCTGATTGGCTACCTGTGGTAACAGTACTGCCCAAACGAATACGGTCATCAGCCATCGCTTGTCAAAGAGACGGCCCCGCATCCATAACCAGCTGGCATAAACGCTGAGTGCTATCAGTGCTATGCCGATCGCCACCATGATATGGTAGAACTGGAACACGGCGTTCACCTGCGAAGGTCGGTCTTCGGGGGCAAAAGCGTGGAGGCCCGTCACCGGCGCCTTAAAATCCTGGTGCAACAAAAAGGACAAGCCACCCGGAATTTTAATGCCCGTGGTTTTCCCGCTTTTTTGATCCACCCAACCCAGCAGGTACATATCCGCTGCAGCGCTGCTGTCGTAATGCCCTTCCAGCGCGGCCAGCTTGGCGGGTTGGTTTACGGCCACTCCGTCGGCACTGGCATGCCCGGTTACCAGCTGCAGCAGGCTGAACAGGGTGGCCACCACCAGCGCTATCTTAAAGGAGGGCTTCGCAATTTCCAGGAATTTTCCCCTTAGGATGTAC
>CBFGLD010000387.1:0-1679 GCA_965649495.1 uncultured Flavihumibacter sp.
GGCACCGTTGGCCGAATCGATCCGGATGATCAGCGTGCCGCCGGGCTTGTTGCAGTAGAATTGCCAGACCAGGCTTTCGGCCCGGCTGAGGTCGATATTGCGGAAGCGCGCCAGTGACCGGTTGTGCACCATCAGCGCGGTATTGCCGTTGCCGATGAACGCGTTCTCCAGGCATTCGGCTGTGGTGGAATTGATGGCGGGTTGGTGGAACCGCAGCAGGCGCTCCACGTCTTGAACGGTTCCGCCGGTTTCTCCGCTGGCAGCAGACGCTCCGGTTGTTGTTCCGGCAGCTGCCTCGCCTGTTGCTCCGGCAGTGGCTCCGGCAGTGGCTCCGGCGGTGGCGGCTTTCACCCAGGCCAGCACCCGCGCTACCTGCTCCTCCTGCTTTTCATCGAACTGCCGCAGCCAGGGGTACTCGCCGGGAACGTCCTCGTCGCGGGTATTATTGAAGTAGGCCAGGAACCGGTAATATTCTTCGTGGCGGAAGGGATCGTAGGGATGGCTGTGGCACTGTACGCAACTGAAGGTAGTGCCCATGGTGGCTTCCCAGGTGGTATTGACCCGGTCCATCACCGCGGCAACACGAAACTCCTCGTTATCGGTACCGCCTTCGTCGTTGGTCATCGAGTTGCGGTGGAAGGCCGTGGCAATGTACTGGTCTTTGCCCGCCCCTGGCAACAGGTCGCCCGCCATCTGTTCCGTAAGAAACCGGTCGTAGGGCATGTCTGCATTGAAGGCGCGGATCACCCAGTCGCGGTAGGGCCAGATATCCCGGTGGCCGTCGGACTCATACCCCTTCGTATCGGCATAACGCGCCAGGTCCAGCCACATGGAAGCCCATTTTTCTCCGTAATGAAGCGATGCCAGCAGGCTGTCCGTCAACTGCGCATAGGCCTGGTCGGTAGCAGGCAGGTGGCGCTGGTTTTTTGGCCCCAGGAATTGCTGTGCCAGGGTATCATCCGGGTATCGCCCCACCAGATCCAGGCTCAGCCGTCGCAGTTGCTGCGCACGGCCGGGCAGCTTTGTGGTAGCGGCTTCTTCGGTACCGGCCGGAGCGGCCATCTGCAGCAGTTCGTCCACCGACGGGTTTCCCTTTACCGCCTGCACCGGCTGGTAGGCCCAGTGATCCCCCCAGGGTGCCCCCTGGCGGATCCAGGCTTTCAGGATCCGGATCTCGTCCTTGCTCAGCGGCTCGTGCTGGTAGGGCATCCGCTCTTCGGGGTCCTCGTGGGTGATGCGACGGATCATCTCGCTGCCGCCGGGGTCGCCGGGAATGATGGCCGGCCGCCCGCTTTCCGTAGGCGCCAGCGCCTCCTCCCGGAACAGCACGCTGAAACCGGCTTTCGCCTTTACGCCACCGTGACAGGATATGCATTTCTGGTTGAGGATGGGTTTGACATCTGCACTGAAATCAACGGTTTTCTCATTAGCGCGAATGAGCCACACCGTTAGCAGGAAGGCGATCAGGAGTATACCGGCTACCAGCCATTTTTTATGGGAAGCAAGCAAGGACATGAAAGGCAATTGGTTTATGTTGCCCTTTAAATATAAAGAAAAAATGTTGCCGCCCTTGTGGGGTAAAACTTACTCAGGAAACAAGCGTTCCGCCAGCGTCACACTTTCCGGCTTTCCCACATCCACGAAACGGTCGCCGCTGTGGTCATACCCCAGGATGCGAT
>CBFGLD010000388.1:0-1634 GCA_965649495.1 uncultured Flavihumibacter sp.
GCTCCAGGATATCCGCAGAGGCCTGATCGCTGAAACCAGCAGCCAGCGCCTGCTCCAGGCTGTCCATGGCCGCCTTGTGAACATCGGTGGCGTTGGGAAAGAATTTGCGGTTGATGTGCGCCAGGGCGGCATTGGCGCTGGCAGCCCAGTGGTAACCCGCGCCGGGAACCGTTTGCGGCAGTCCCGACAGTCCGCTCAGTTGCGAAGCGATCGACTGGTAAGCCGGCATGCCCGGCACTACGGACTCATAAAGGGTGATACCGCTGTACGCGTAATGGCGCGAGTAAGCGACATTGCCCACGATGGGCGGGTAGAAGAACATCTGCCGCACCTGCATGGCCATCCACTTGATGGCCACTTCAGAAGAGAAGGTTTTGGTCTGGCGAAGGTGACCGCGGTCATCGGCACGCGACAAAGCGGCGCCATCGGGATTCTTGACCACCAGCGCCTCGTCTTTCTGGCAGGCAACCAGCAGGGAAGTACATAAAGCCAACAGGCTCAGCCGGAGGAAATACTTTTTCATAATCAAAAAAGGTTATGGTTAATGGTAAATGATGCAGAGTGCCAAGATAGAGTGGAATAAACGGGAGGGCAGAGGGCAATCGCTGAACCAAAGCTTTTGCCGAAATACAGCAAATCCAGCCCGGTCAACGGCTCCGGTGGGCAAAACAGGTCGTTCGTCGGAAATCCGCGTCATCTGTCGTTTACAGGCTGCGGGCGGGCAGCATTTCTGCTGAATTAAGTAAATTACAGGAAGCAATGTTGTATGAACAGCTTCTTATCCAATGAATTTTTGTTCTCCTCCCGCTACCGGTTCTGGCGGCACCTGCTGTATTGGTCCTTCCACATCTTTCTATGGGCAAGCTTCTGGATACTGATCGGGGTGCCCTTATCCTACGGCCGGCAGTTGCTGAACATGACCATGTGGGTGCCCTGTTTCATCCTCTTCAGTTATCCCCTGGTGTACGGCGCCGTGCCCTACCTGCTGCTGAAAGGCAGGCTGCTGGAATTCTTCCTGGTGCTGCTGGCATGGGGTGTGGCGGGACTGTTCATCGATTCGGGTTACCGCCATTTTGTGCTGATCCCCGCGCAGGAAGCCATGGGACTGGATCATATCCTGCCGCGCGGGATGCTGTCCTTCTGTTACCTCTGCATGACCACCTCGGCCGCCAGCCCCATGATCATCAAGTTCTTCAAGCTGCTGACCCTGCAGCAACGCGAATGGCTAACCGCACAGCAGGAAAAGATCACCGCTGAGCTCCAGCTGCTGAAAGCGCAGGTACACCCGCATTTCCTGTTCAACACCCTCAACAATATCTATTCCTTTTCGATGGACGGCTCGGCCAAAACACCGGCGCTGATCCTGAAACTCTCCTCCCTGCTGCATTATATGCTGCAGGATTGCAAAGCCGACAAGGTGAAGCTGGACAAGGAGACCGAGATCCTGAAGAACTACATCGACCTGGAAGCGGAGCGCTACGGCAATAAACTGTCCATCACCTGGGATGTGAGCAACGACGATCCCGACACCCGCATCGCGCCGCTGATGTTACTGCCCTTTATAGAAAATGCCTTCAAGCATGGAACGGCAGAACAGATCGAACGGTCCTGGTTAAACGTAAGGATACAGGTGC
>CBFGLD010000389.1:0-1630 GCA_965649495.1 uncultured Flavihumibacter sp.
AATATATACCGGCATCATCGCTTTATGGAGATAATATATCCTCCCGGTCAGGAAACATGAATTGGTACGGAGGTCCGGCCCTGCTGGAATACCTGGAAAGCATCGAATGGCATTCGCAGGAAAACCAGTTCCCGGCAAGGTTTTCCGTTCAATACGTAATAAGGCCGAAATCCGATCAATGGCATGACTTCCGCGGTTTTGCGGGCAAGCTCTCCAGCGGCACCCTGAAAACCGGGGATGCAGTGGTAGCATTGCCCTCCGGGCAGGAATCTACCATAGAAAGCATCCGCAGGTTTGAAGAAACCGTTGAAGAGATTGAATCGGGGGAGAGCGTGGTCATCACCCTGGCAGATGAAATTGATATCAGCAGGGGTGACATGATCGTGAAAAAAAACCAGGCCCCGATTCCCCAAAAAGAGCTCACCGCTCAGGTTTGCTGGCTGGACCATACCCCGTTGAAGGAAGGAAGGAATTACCTCTTGCAGCATGGCAGCAACCGGGTGAAAGCGAAGGTGAATAATCTCTTCAGCAGTATCAATGTGATCGATTACCAGACCCTGGAAGGCATTGCGGAGATCGGGCTCAATGAGATCGGCTATATATCCCTGAAAACGGCAAGACCCGTTATTGCGGATACCTATGCGGCCAATAAACACAATGGAAGTTTTATCCTGATAGATGAAAGTTCCAATAGTACCGTAGGCGTAGGCTTCATCAGTTAATTCATAGGGTGTCTGGTACAGGTTCCTTATTTTTGTCAATAACCAATAATCAGGAAATGGCAGAAAAGATCATCGAATTAAGGAATGCTAATATTTACCAGGGCGACAATCTCATTCTCCAGGATGTCAATATAAGTATCAACCGGGGAGAGTTCGTATACCTGGTAGGGAAGACCGGAACCGGGAAATCGAGCCTGTTAAAAACCTTGTATGGTGACCTGAATCTGAAAGAAGGGGAAGGCACTGTGGTGGGCTTTAACCTGAAGGAAATGGATTGGAAAAAAGTACCCTTTCTTCGCCGTAACCTGGGAGTGGTTTTCCAGGACTTTCAATTGCTGACAGACAGGAATGTGAACGAAAACCTGAAGTTTGTACTGAAAGCAACGGGGTGGAAAGATGAGAAACTGATGGATGAAAAGATTGCAGACGTATTGGAAAAAGTGGGGCTAAAATCCAAAGGATTCAAAATGCCCTTTGAAATGAGTGGTGGCGAACAGCAGCGCGTTGACATTGCCCGGGCCCTCCTGAATTCGCCCAAACTTATCCTGGCCGATGAGCCAACAGGTAACCTGGATCCCGAAACATCGGATGAAATCATGCAATTGCTTTTTCATATCAGTCGCGATTACGGTGCCGCGGTGGTTATGGCCACACACGATTATATTGTCATCAATAAATATCCTGCCCGTACTCTCCGGACGGAAAGAGGAAAAGTGGAAGACAACGCTACTGTAAGTATGCAATAAGTTTTCTGGCGTTGGTTTCGTTGTTGAAGTGCTGGTTCAGTACCGTATTCCGCAAACGGATCTCCTCTTCTCCAAATGGAAGGTGGAATAATTGCTGAACCACCCGTTGCATGGCTGCGGGTGTTTCAGCAATATGGCAAAGTGGTGCCAGCGGCGTTCCAT
>CBFGLD010000390.1:0-1503 GCA_965649495.1 uncultured Flavihumibacter sp.
CCCCCGGCAGGTCCAGTATCCCCTGTCCGAACAACAACGCCGACCTGGGTTTCAGCCGGTCATCGGTTTGCAGTTCGCCCTGTTCTCCATTTACATTACGGTAAACCTTAACCGAATAATTTCCCTGCTGCCACTCACCCCCAATATTGAATTGCAACTTCGCTCCATCCTCTGCTCCGTCTGTTGTTTCAGGGAATAACGGAATGGTATAACCGAATACGATCCTGCCCCCAAAATGTGGTTCCTTTCTTCGCTCATAATTTCGTACCGCCGGATTAGTAACGCTTGTAGTTGCTCCATACAAGGAGATATCAATACTCGATCCGGAAAAAGGTTTTAGCTCCTGGTGCAATCCCCCGAATAATGTCTTCTGTTCAATGCTTGCATCCGCATCAACCGAGGAAGGAAAATTTCCTACTGCCGGCCTCGATTGCTTCGGGTCAGCTTCAAATTCATTCCTGTTCAACCCCCCGGGCGTCTGGTACCAGAGATCACCATAGAGCAGCACCATATCAAGCCCCGCCACAGCGCTTTGCTGCCATCTTCCAGTATATGCTGCCACTGTTCGTTTCATATTGGTATGATCGCGGTAACCATCTGACCGTTGGTGATGCCCATAAACAGAATGTTCAAAGGCCCTGTTGGAGGAGAGTGTCGCCTTTGCCTCTACCTGGTGCAGTCCATAGGAGCCCGTCATATATTGGAGGGATAGATTGCTGCTGTCGGCAATTTCTGTGTTGGCTAATAACAATCCGCCGGTACCTGCGCCATAGAGACTGCTACCCGGACCTTTTAATATTTCTATATTGCTGAAATTGCCCACCGCAAACTGGTTCAGGTAGGTATTTCCTCCCGGGTCGGTAAAAGGGATCTGGTTATAATACATCCTTATATTCCTCACCCCAAATGGCGATCGCAGTGAACTACCGCGGATGGCCAATCGATAACTTCCCGGCGATCTTTCTTCCATGCGCACACCCGGCAAACGGTTAATGGCCGGTAAAGCAGAAGCGGGTGAAAATCTTTGCCAGTCGCGCTCACGAACCAGCACAATCGAAGCCGCTGCATCTTTAATTGTACTGCGGCGAGCAAAAGCTGTAACCGTAACCGAATCAAGAGAGTTGGGGATACTGTCAGGTGCCTGGATAGGAGCAAAACCAAAAAATAAGATGGTGAGAATATTCAATGTTTCCTGTTTGATCACCGAAAGTAGAGATTATTCAAAAAGTTTCAGGTTCGGATTATTTTTTGGGGATTAATGAATAGCAGTTAAATTTTAAAATATATATTGGTTTGTGAACAATCGTATTCCAGAAGCTCCGCCTGTAATTGCCCCCATAGAGGATAATATGGACAGACCGCTATGGTCTGTCATGATCCCTGTATACAATTGTTTGGAATTTCTGCGGGAAGCTTTGGAGTCAGTATTGATCCAGGACCCGGGTCCCGAAATGATGCAAATTGAAGTAGTGGACGATGCGAGTACTGATGGCGATGTGGAAG